>JAGQWA010000582.1 GCA_020437725.1 Bacteroidota bacterium
AAGTAAGTACTATAACGAGTGCAAGAAATATAAAGATCGTTTTCCAGGTTTCTTTTCGTTCTGATAAATTTTCTAGCATAAGGCTTTAATCATTGGTTGGTTGATGGAAGACGAAAAGAAAATGATATTGTTACATAACGCCTAATGCCAAAGTAAATGCCTTTTGTGTTCACTCCGGCGGGCATTAAAGGTAATAATATTTGAAAGACGAGTTAGACGGGATGGGAAATGGGAATTATTCTCCCTCTCAATGTATTCTATGATAAAAACAAGTCATTAAATGTTAAATTACACCCTGATTTAAGCAATGTGTTTCATTGTATTTACATACGGTGTTCCTCTTTGCACCACGGCAAACATCCTTGCTAATAGTTTGTTTCTTACAATGTTGATAGTGCTGCGTTTGTTTTTATCTTGACCAATACGCCTTTCATAATATTGTTTGATTTCATTATTGTGCTTAATTGCAGATTTAGCACATAGGTCTAAAAGGGTCTTCATTTTCTTGTTTGCGAGATGACTTATTTTTGAGCCTTTATTCAGTTTTCCGGATTGATTCGGGAATGGTGCGACCCCACAAAAAGAAGCAAATTTTCTGTAGTTCTTGAACTTTACAAAACCGTTGGTTAAAACAATCATATACAAAGCTGTTTGAGGGCCTACTCCTTTAATGCCGATCAAAAGGTCATATGCTTGTTTCAAGGTTTTGTCAGAGTCAATCAGAATTTGCAATTCCTTTTCAATATTCGCTATTTGTTTGGAAAGGTAATGCATCATTTTTTCTTGAGTATTCAATAGTAGTCTGTTATCTTTTTTTGAAAGGACTTTGCTCTGCTCTTTAAAAGAAGCCTTGTAACCTGCTCTTTGCTTCACCAATCGGTCTCTTAATGAGAGTAAGCGTTTAACGGATGCTACTTGTCTGGAAGCCAGTTTTGTTGGTTGCAGTTCGTCTCGTAACCGATAGCCATATAAAGCGATTTTGGTCGCATCAATTTTATCATCTTTTCCTCTGGCAATACCCAATGATCTCTTAATGGCTAGACCCGGCATCATTACAAAAGGCACTTTTTGTTCAGATAAAAAAACAGATATTTGGTATGAATATAGTCCCGTATGTTCAAAAACAAACATTATTTCTTCCTTTTTAAAGGGACTGTTTTTATCCACCCATTTAAGCAAATTATTAACCCCTTTAAAGGAGTTTTCAAATACCTCATAGTTTTGGTTGCTGTGAATGCGAGCATCAAACTTTTCTTTGCTCATGTCCAACCCAATTGTTTCTTTGATTTTCATAAATTTACATTTAAGATTAGAAAATTGGTTACGTTGACTAAAACCTTTAAAAGGTAATTCCTAAAATTCTATTTGGTCCTTTGTAACCTACTAGTGGGAAAGATGGGGACTAATACACTGATTAGATCATTAATCTAGTCTCTCGAAGAGTTCACCCCACCTTTTCCACATTTCAACAAAGAAAAAAAGAAGCAAAAAAAGAAAATAATAACAATGATGATTTACTTCTAAATTCTTTAGAATGTAAATCTAAAGGTCTCTCGCAGAGGACGTTGAGTGCAGAACAAGCTAAAAAATGACCATCGCAAACGAAGAATTAAACAATGCACTGTTCCAACTCATTCATGCAGATAGATTAATAGATTGGATAGCGGTGAACGAGTTAGTGACTCAAAGAGCAGATGTAAATGCCATCAATAAAGACGGCCATAATTTGTTGACTTATTTTTTAGATAAATTATGGATGAGTGGCATGGATTTGGTAATTAATGAAGGTGCGTTACAAGCAGAGGCAGAGTTCGACCGACAATTAGCCATCGTCAACCAATTGATAGATTTAGGTGTAAATGCCAGCCACATTGTA
>JAGQWA010000583.1 GCA_020437725.1 Bacteroidota bacterium
AAGATAGCATTAATATTTATAGGCTATCTATTGGTATGTGGACACTTGAGCAAGAACCTAGATTTACAAATACCAATGGCATAAAGTTAGAGTTGGTAGGTGTAGGTTTACTCATTCCTATTATTCCCAAAAGCCCCATTGTTACCAACGAAAGATCCTTTAAAAATCTTTTAAAAAAACCTTTGTCTGAAAGAATAAATGGTCTAAATATTTCGACCATGGGTTCTTGGTGCGATTGCAAAACCAATGGTTTAGTGGCCGGACTTATGGCACAAATTCACCGCGAAGTGAATGGAATTTCGACCGTGCTATACATGAATTTTACCCAAAAACATAACGGTTTAATGTTGGCCATGTTTAATGATTCTTACAAAATGAACGGTTTGCAAATTGGGCTCGGTAATAATGGCTACCGAGTAAATGGTTTGCAAATTGGATTAATTGGCAACCACGCTTACCAAATGCATGGCCTACAAATAGGCATTTACAATATGGCTTTAGATTTTAAAGGACTACAACTTGGCATTTGGAACGTTAATGATAAAAGAAAACTGCCTTTTATTAATTGGAGTTTTTAATAGACCACAAGTCGATAAATATTCATTAAAAAAAAGCTAACGGTAGTTGTTGGCGCATTAGTTTAAAACAGGCTGCCTACTCCAAGTAAAAAACTTGCTTAAATAAACTCTACTTAATGGTCTATTTTAAAATCTTAACAATCGCCTTTAAGATACAGCACATTTAGCACCTTCAAATCAAGTCGCTACAAATAATGGCAGTAGTTAATTGAGCTTTTTACATGTTCTGGCTCATGAAATATTCGAGTTTCTGCATTCTCAGCCGATGGAGCTTCTTCTTTAAAAACTTCAATTCCTAAGAATTTTTCTGCTACTGTTAAAGTGAAAATAGAGCCTAGTACAAGTGGGCAAACTACCATTATTGCTAGGTTAATGTATTTGCTTAAAATAGAGCCTTTGTATTTTGGAAACCCTTCAGCAATTTCGGCTTCAAGGTTTTTAGATTTCCATACATAAGCCGCAAAAATTGAAATTAAAAATCCGCCAAGTGGTAGGAAAGATTTACTAGCAATATCATCTACAAAGTCTAAAAATGTGGTTGATTTATCAGCTCCTAAATAGGTTACAAAATCGGTTAAAAACCCGCTATAACCTTGAGACAATAACGAAGGAATTCCTACTACAAAAATTATGGCGGCAGTAATCCAAACCGCTCTTGTTCTCTTAGCTCCATGCTCGTCTACCACATAAGAAACGGGCACTTCTAACAAAGAAACGGTTGAAGTTAAAGCCGCAAATGACAGCAATAAGAAGAAGATTGCACCCACTACAATTCCAGCTCCGCCAAATTGTTCAAATACACCGGGCAGTGTTACAAAAATGAGTCCTGGCCCACTATCAACCGAGCTCATATCTCCACCATTGTTGAACGCTACAAGCGGAAACATTAGCAAACCAGCTAAGAAAGCAATACCTACATCCATTAAGGTAATTAGAGCAGCCGAAGACACTATATTATCTTTTTTGCCAACATAACTTCCATAAGTTATTAAAGCACCCATTCCAAGCGAAAGAGAAAAGAAAGCCTGACCCAAGGCATTATAAACTACCTTAAAATTAAGTGCTTCGGCATTTGGTTGTAAATAGAATTTAAGGCCTGCACTGGCATGTGGCAACGTAAAAGCGTAAATGGCTAAACCTACTATTATAACAATAAGTGTTGGCATTAGAATTTTAGTGGCTTTTTCTATTCCTTTAGAAACCCCTCTAGAAACTACGTAGGCCGTGCTAACCATAAATATTAGGCCATAAGCACCTACCTTAAAAACATCCTTAATAAAATCGCCAAAATGGTTA
>JAGQWA010000584.1 GCA_020437725.1 Bacteroidota bacterium
TCGGCCACTACCCTGTAACACAATCCTGAATCTACGTCTAACCAATACTTGGAGTCATTAAAACGTAAGTCAGAACTCATTAATCCTAAACGTTGCCAACTTCCATTTTGTAATAATTGAACCGAATACTTTTCAACTCCATTTGGCCATTTCAAAAAAGAAGTTGCGCGCAACTCCCTATTGTTAGTGTCTAAAATCTCACCTTTTAAAAGCATGTTTTGTGCTGTGTCTGTTGTTAAGTCTCCACCACATTTTCCATTTGCCTTTACAATAAATTTTTCTACACCTCCTCTCCATTCCTTTCTATAAGTGTACCAATCGTTTTCTTTATGCTTTTCAGTACTTAATAGATTGGTTTTACCATCAAACAACTCATATAAACTATACGATTCAACCACTTCTGTGGCAGAACTCATCCAAACCACTTCTATTTCTTTATTGTCAATAATATTTACAGCATTAATCATGAACGTATCTAACTGAAGCTCGGCCGTTCTATTAACCTCTATTTCATTACTCCAAGTGGTTCTCAAGCCATCTTTCTCTGTCTGTTCTATTCTGATGTTATAAATTCCTTCTGGTAAATCTTTCACATTAAATGAATTAACCCCTGATGATAAAGGAGTTGTAGAAATTTCATTATCGTCTTCATCAAGTACTGTAATCACTTGGTAATTTAAATTCCAGTCTACGCCAACATAATCATTCCACTTTATTTGAAGTGTGTTCTCACATGGATTGTCAGAAACTTTTTCCAAGAATATGGTAGTCGCCTGGCCTGCCGGTTTTCCTTTTTGATCACAAGAATCTATAGCCGCCAATCTAATATTCATTGTTCCTTTTGTCGGGTCGTATTGATCCTTATCTAGAACATAGGTCAACTTTGTTTTATCTACTTCATCAATAGGAAAACTAGTCAATTGTTCATCTACCCTATATACTTCATAACCCTTTACATCAACATCATTACTCTCTTTCCAGGAAATTATAATCTCACCATTAATAACTGAGGCCAAGTAAATACTTACATCCGCGGGTTTAAATAAATCAACCAAAACCGTATCACTATTACCTGGTTCTCCTAAGCATGAAGCATTACCAACTAAATAAAACGACTCATAACCTACCTTTCCTGAAACATTTATCACATAACACTTCCCATAATCTGTTATTGATAATACGCCCCCAACTTGCTCATAAGAGGTTGCTCCATTTAGTTTAGCCCAAACAGTAAACTGTGTTAGAATACCATTGCAGGCCTTATTAGCCTTAATAGTTAATGAATATTCAGTTGAACCTTCTTCGTTACATATTCTCTTTATACTCAACGTTTCCGTGGCTTGAGATTCATTAAAAAACAAAGCCATAATAAAGAACAATGCAAACTTGGCGCGCACATAACTTTGCACCCTTATGAATGAAACCAGTTCTACTCGACTTAATAAATATTTGGCAAGCGCAGGTATATGCTCTAGACGTAAAGCCGATGAACTCATATTGGCAGGTTTGGTAAAGGTTAACAACAAAACTATTACTGACTTAGGCTATAAAGTTGAAGTAAATGATACGGTTCACTATAAAAATGAATTAGTTAAACCTGTAACACAACTACAATACCTTTTGTTTAATAAGCCAAAAGACTGTATTACAACACTTAACGATGAAAAAGGTAGAAAAACTGTTTTTGATTTCATAAAAAAATATACAAACAACAGATTGGTACCAGTAGGCAGATTAGATAGAAATACAACAGGTCTGTTGCTTTTTACAAACGATGGTGAATTACACCACCAACTTTCACACCCAACATTTGAAATTCAAAAAATTTATAAAGTAAAACTCGATAAAAATGTAACCGAAAACGACTTTAAA
>JAGQWA010000585.1 GCA_020437725.1 Bacteroidota bacterium
CTTGCTATCGATATCCGCCTGAACGAGTGTTTGGCATTTTGTTTTACGCTGCGCCCCATCTAGCTTAATCAGAGCTTCTTCCGCTATATAAACTCTTACCTTGCCAGGATTTAGCATTTCAGAATCTCTGTAATTCTCGTGTTCGGCAATAGTCTTGAGTCGTTCTCCTCCTTGGTTGAGCATAATCAGCGTATTCAGTTCTTTGATGATGTAGTCGCTGTGAGTCGTGATAAACACCTTTATTCCGATATTAACCAATCGTGCAAAAAGACGTGCAACCCTTCGTTGATTCTCCGGATGCAGATTCAGTTCAGGCTCATCGATCATAAGCAGATCACCCGGGGTGGCCACGTGCCGAAGGTAAAAACCAATATCCAGCAACGAACGTACTGCACTTGAGCTTTCCACTAGTGACAACTTAATACGTTTGTTTGATGATGGGTAAAATTGAATTTCACCATCCTTTGATACTTTGTATTCCCCCCCGATGATATCTTTGAATGCTTCTAATAACTCAGGGTGATTTTTTAAAATGAAACTTTCTTTATGGGTGATGTTTGGCAATTCGCGAATGAAATCCACATTCTTTCTTACCGCAATTGGGTATTCCCCACTGAATTTACCTAGCAACTGAATAGGGCTGAGTTTGGCGCTTTTGTCACCTAGCATCTCAATGAGCCTATTTCTCGTAAAATCAAGCTCCTTTTGAAAAATTGCTGCACCCGTGCGTTCAGCACTTGCTAAAAAGGGTTTAGGGATGACGTTTCCCATCAAAACATTTCCTATCCCACTGCGGATCATATCCTCAACAACATACTTTGATGGTGGTTCTTCATCGGATTTTTCAACAATCAAGCTTATTTCAAGGCTATTAATGTCAGGGATTGATTTAATATTGAGAACACCTCTATTGGCCGTTCCAAATGTGAGTTCAACTTTATCTGTTAGTTTGCTATCACCACAATCCATATCAAAAGTTAGTGATGCGTCATCAAAATGCTGCTCAGTACCACCGAAAATTTTATATAAAATCTTGGAATAGTTTTTTGAACTGATACCCAGGTGTTTTTTTAAATCTTCAATGTATGGTTGAAGCGATATCTGAATTGCTCCTTCGGAATACAACTTCTCAATATCGCTTTGGTTTACAGGGAATTCTGCATTAGTGCGCAAAAAATCCAAGAATCCATAGGTAGCATGGGTTGCATATGTCTTGCCAGTATTATTACCACCGCAGATTATCGTCAATTCACCGAGTGTAAACTCCGCTTGCTTGATTGCGCCAAGATTTTTTATAGTAATCTTCATATCGCAAGTCTCCTCAAATTTGAATTCTTTTGCCTTTCCGAATCTCTTCAAGCAGCGCCTCGCGCATGGATTCCAAATAACTCTCCACATCGGTCTCATCGGTCAGCAAGGCTTTGCTGAAAGCAACATTGATTTTCCTGACTGAAATATATTCAGGGCGTGAAATTTTTCTCTCTTGCGTATCTTTGCCGTCATTATCCGATTGATCAATATCGTTATCATCAGGTTTCGGTGTTGCCAGTTCCACCATTTTCGCCAAAAGTACCTGATAGCCCTGATCCTCGAAGAAACGCATACGATCATTGATTACCGCAATCAGGTTTTGATGATGAATATGATCCATTAAATCCTGAAAGGGCTTCAAAAGTTCGGCGGTTCTTTCATCAGGCAATTTTTTGTATTCATCCATGCTTTGCATTCTTGATTTCTTGGCTTCGAGGGTATTTTCCGCCGACTCGCGAATGTTTTTAACCTTGTCATCCACTTCCTTTTTTAACGCATCAAAGTCAGTCTTTAATTGCTGGATACGGTTACCCTTGAAACAAGCGGGA
>JAGQWA010000586.1 GCA_020437725.1 Bacteroidota bacterium
CCGAGTTAAGAGAGAAAAAGCGGACGGCAAAACACCCCTGATTGATATACCCGAAGGTGCAAGCTTCTACGACATGCTCAAATACCGCGGTAAGGATGATATAGGCAACAAAATCAATACGGTAATTGGTGAGTTTGCCAAAGCCAACTTCTTAACGGGTGTTATCACTGAAGCAGATTTTAACGATGATGCAAAACTTGGAACGGGCAAAGACAAAAGAGACTTGCTTACCAACTTGCTGAACATCTTTAACCGAGATGAGCTTGATTTCAGTAAGAATCGTGCAGAAGGTGACGACCTGCTCGGTGATGCTTATGAATACTTGATGCGACACTTTGCTACTGAGAGCGGCAAAAGCAAAGGACAATTCTATACACCTGCCGAAGTTTCACGCATCATGGCACAGGTGATTGGTATTGATAAATCAACTTCACAAAGCCAAACCATTTATGACCCGACTTGTGGTTCGGGTTCTTTGCTTTTAAAAGCGGCTGACCTTGCGCCACACGGAATAAGCATTTATGGAATTGAATTCGATAATGCTACCCGTGCCTTGGCTGTAATGAATATGTGGCTGCACAATTTTGCCGATGCTGAGATTAAACAGGCAAATGCAATGTCTTCGGAAGAAAGTCAGCAGTTCACTGATGAAAAAACTGGAGAACTTAAAGCATTTGATTATGCTGTAGCTAATCCACCCTTCAGTTACAAGAAATGGATGAACGGACTCGATCCAAAAAACGACATCTACAAACGCTTTGAAGGTTATGACAATTATCCACCGAAAAAGAGTGGCGACTTTGCATTCTTGCTACATTTAATCAAATCACTGAAGTCAAAAGGGAAAGCCTGTATCGTTTTGCCTTTGGGTGTGTTGTTTCGGGGTAATGCAGAGGCAGACATCCGTAAGAAAATCATCAAAAAGGGTTACATCAAAGGCATTATTGGAATGCCGCCCAACTTATTTTATGGCACAGGTATTGCCGCTTCGCTCATCATCATTGACAAAGAAAATGCTGCTGAACGCAACAGCATTTTCATGGTGGATGCCAGCAAGGGTTTTATCAAAGATGGCAACAAGAACCGCTTGCGTGAGCAGGACATCCACAAGATTGTGGACACCTTCAACCAAAAACTCACTACCAATCCAAAGTATGCCCGTGAAATTCCTATTTCGGAAATAGCTGACCCGAAAAACGATTACAACTTGAACATTCCCCGCTACATCGACAGCCAGGAGCCGGAAGATATTCAAGACATTGAAGCACACCTTCGTGGCGGTATTCCTGCCCGCGATATTGAAGCATTGAGCAAATACTGGGATGTGTACCCTACCCTTAAAACTGATTTATACACGGTTGTTCAAGACAGACCGGAATACTTCAACCTGAACATTTCCCATGACGAGATTAAGAACACCATTTATCACCATGCAGAGTTTACCGCTTTCAGTGATGTGATGGAAAAGGTATTTACCGAATTGAAAACTGAAATGACTGCTCATTGCAAGGCTTTGGAAAAAGGCTTGCACCCAAAAGACCAAATCCGTTTTATTTCTGAAAAGTTGCTCAAACAATACGCTAACCGCAAACTCACTGATAAGTACACCATGTACCAGCACATGATGGACTACTGGGCGGAAACCATGCAAGATGATTTCTATGAATTGGCAGCTGATGGATGGATAGCTGGAAATGAAGTAAAACGCATTGAAAAGAAAACCAAAAAGGGTGATGAAGAAGTGGTGAAACAAGTAGCAGGTATTGACGGACTGGAAGGCCGCTTGATTCCACCCCGCTTGTTGATTCAGGAGTTTTTCCCTACCGAGAAAAAACAAATTGAAGACCTGGAAGAAGAGA
>JAGQWA010000587.1 GCA_020437725.1 Bacteroidota bacterium
CCGTGTTCATTGCCTTGTGGGATGCTGATATAATCAATGCCCAAGACTATTATCCATTTGGTATGTTGTTACCAAACCGTGTTTATCAGGCAGATTCCACTGGTACTGGGGATTATAGATACGCCTTTAATGGCAAAGAACAGGACCCTGAATGGGATGGAAACGGAAATATGTATGATTATGGGTTCAGGATTTACAATCCGAGGATAGCCAAGTTTTTGAGTGAGGATCCTTTAACAAGTTCATATCCTTGGTATACGCCATATCAGTTCGCAGGTAACATGCCAATATGGGCAATCGATATCGATGGTTTAGAAGAACATATTTATACCAAAGATTTCTTAGAAAATGGTGGGCAAATGGTTCTTGACTTAATCAATGAAAGCGAAATTCTAAAGTCATACTATGTCAGATCGAAAGACCCTGAAAAGACTGACGTTAAAATTCATTTTGTTACCGTTAGCGGACTTGATGAAGAGACAAAAGGGCAGACCTTTAATATTAATGATTATGTAAAGGTATATGACATGGCTGGTGAACTAATTGAAAAAGCTGAAGCAAGAATTGGCTTTGTTGAACGTATGCTTAAAGCAGATCTAACTGACGCAGAAAGAGAACAGTGGGAAAAAGAACTTGAAGATGCAAAGGGATACCTGAGAGATTCCAAGGATATACAAAAATCACAAGTTGAAAGTTTAGAGATGGTTGGACTAACCATAAAGCAAGCAAAGAAGGCCATTAAAGGTAAACAAGTTTACTACGTTGGGATTAATGATGAACATCTAGCTAAGAATAATAGTAAAGAAAAAGTAGAGGCTGATGAATCTCTTGTTAACACAACTGTGACGTTTCTTCACGAAATTGTGCTTCATATTGTCTACAAAGAAGAAGGTGGAGAAAATGCACCGAAAGGTCCGGTTGAAGAGCACCTTAAGGGATATGGTTTAAAACCTTCTGACAAAAACGATCAAGTCCAATTGATTAAGAAAGGTTATTCCCCAAAATCGAAGGATGCGAAAAAGGGATCTGATATTAATAAAATTCACACCGCGGCAACTAAAGCTGTGGAAAAAGTAAATAAAAAGAACGATGGTGGATAAACGATTTATGCTTGTTTTAATAGGATTAATAGTGAGTGCTAAGGTATTTAGCCAATTCGAATATCAATTAGCCAATGTGAGTTGCGAAAAAATCGGTTCGGACAGTTTTGTGCATTCTTTTAAAATTCGCAACACTGACGTTACTTCTACTTGGTATGTAAGTGATGATACGTTATATGCAAAAGCGAAAAATAATCTAGTTGTAATTTCTTATCTTTCTGATTCGACATTTGACACGTCATTTGGTTTCTTCGATGTATTTAGGGATACATCGGAATTTGGATTTAAAAAGATGAAGTTTGCAAATTCTGTCAGACCAAGGTTAAACGTCAATTCACAAAAAATAACCCATGATGGACTATATATAATAAACTTATCCCTTATTGATAGCAAGGGACACAGAGGGTTATTTGCCCAGATGAGTATAGTCTATCAGGAATCTCTAGGCGTTTTGTATTTGTCTAAAAATATAATCAAAAGTGATGAGAAACTGGAATTCCCAGTTGAACTGGCACTTGGCTTGAGCAATTAGTTTAGTAGATTAAACTAAATCGTAAAAACAAAAAATCCCTTGGCCAATTTGACCAAGGGATTTTTTTTTTGCTTTTTAATCACTAAATCCAAAAACTCAAAATCAATGATCTCGTCAGAGAACTCATCAATTTTCTCAGTAAAAAGCGCTGATAAACGGTTTACCAAACGCTCAATAAGGTTAGAGTTAGAAGTTCTGAACTCATTATTGTTTTGGTCAATAAGGGT
>JAGQWA010000588.1 GCA_020437725.1 Bacteroidota bacterium
CGAAGCGTTCAATTGCCAAATTGGCTAATTAAAATAATTATCACATTAATCAATTATTGAATTAAATCCCGTTGCCAAATTGGCTAATTCACATCATTAACTTTGCAGAATGTCTGAACAAGAATTGGAAGAGCTGGAATTTGGTCAAGAACATGAGCCAGATGATGAGTTTTTTGAACATTATAAAGTAGTAGCCGATAAAGGCCAGAACCCTTTGCGTGTAGATAAATTCTTGATGAATAGATTGCTCAATGCCACCAGAAACAGAATTCAAAACGCGGCAAAGCAGGGCTTTGTAAGGGTTAATCAAAGCCCTGTTAAGTCAAATTACAAGGTTAAAGCCGGCGATGAAGTAACGCTTGTTCTTCCGCACCCGCCACGAAATATTGAATTAATACCGCAGGATATTCCACTTGATATTGTGTTTGAAGATGAATATTTGTTGATTGTTAATAAGCAACCTGGTATGGTGGTGCACCCGGGTTATGGCAATTACACAGGTACTTTAGTAAACGGCTTATTACATCATTTTGGGCATCTGCCGCAAATAGAAAGTGATTTACCACGACCAGGTCTTGCTCATAGAATTGACAAAGACACCACAGGTCTTTTGGTTATTGCCAAAGACGAAGATGTGCTTTCGCATTTGGCCAACCAGTTTTTTCACCACTCCATTGAGCGTGAATACCATGCATTGGTATGGGGAAATGTTCAAGAAGACCAAGGCACCATTGATGTCTATTTAATGCGAAGCCCCCAAGACCGAAAAGTGATTATTGGTACCATGGATGCCGAAAAAGGCAAACGCGCTATAACTCATTATAATGTAAAGGAACGCTATGGTTTTGCCACCTATGTTACCTGCAAACTTGAAACAGGCAGAACTCACCAGATTAGGGCGCATTTTAAGTATTTGGGTCACACCCTATTTAACGATGCTTTTTATGGTGGCGATAAAATTTTGGCTGGAACCGGCATAAACCGTTTCAAAACTTTTGTTGAGAATACTTTTAAAGTAATGCCACGGCAAGCGCTTCACGCGGCTAAACTGGGTTTCGAACACCCAGTTACCAAACAGGATATGCTTTTTGAACAACCACTGCCAAACGACTTTGCCGAGGCACTTGACCGTTTCAGAAAATTCAATGCCAACTATGGTATGACGCAGTAGCAGTCTTGAGTCTTGAGTGCTGAGTTTTGAGTCTTGAGTTTTGAGTCTTTAGTGCTGAGTCTTTAGTCTTGAGTCTTTTTCTTTCCTTATAAAGAGTTTGCCAAATAAGACTTTAGACCTTGAACATGAGACGCGAAGCTCAAAAGATGATTCCCCATATTTGCCACACAAAAACTAAGTACTAAACACTAACGACTAAGAACTATTTACTCATAACTCAAGACTAAACACTCATGACTATAAAAGAAGCCCAAGAAACCGTTGACCATTGGATAAAGACCGTTGGCGTGCGATATTTTAGTGAGTTGACCAACATGGCCATTTTAACTGAAGAAGTGGGAGAGTTGGCGCGTATTATGGCAAGAACTTATGGAGATCAATCGTTTAAAAAATCTGATTTAGACAAAAACTTAGCCGATGAAATGGCCGATGTTCTTTGGGTATTGATTTGTTTAGCCAATCAAACAGGTGTTGATTTAACTGATGCCTTGAAAAAGAACTTAGAAAAGAAAACCTATAGAGATGCTGATAGGCATAAAAACAACGAGAAACTACAATAGGTTATTTGCCGTTGTTTAGTTGTTGTTGGCGTTTTCTTTTTTTATTGGCTTCTCTGTAGCGGTTGGCGTTTAAAATATGTTGCTCTCCGGTAATAGCAAAATTGTGATATCCTGAAAAATCT
>JAGQWA010000058.1 GCA_020437725.1 Bacteroidota bacterium
GTTGTGTAAACAGAAGCGCGTGGATCTGGACTTGCAAAAATGGTATCAACGCTGCTGGTGTCATAAAGAGCTATATAGGCAGCACCTAAGTCAATGTCATCACGCTGATCTGTATATTGATACCAAGGCGCATTTTCTGTTGAACCAGAGCCAAACGGCACTGAAGCGTCGCTAGTTAAACCTCCTTTGTCTAAAGCAGCTAAAGCGGCATCGTAATTAGCCGCAGAAACTTTGCCTAAATGCAATTTGCCGCGTGCTTCTAAAACATTTAAAAAGGCTTTCCAGGCATCAATATCTCCTGCATAAATTAAATCATCTGCACCAGGAGCATTGCCACCATTGTCAGCATCCAAATCAGCCCTAGCTTCATTAATTAGGGCAAAAATGGCATTATAAACATCTTCTTGCGAGTCGAATTTTGGTTGGCTTACTTCTACACCATTTCCTTGAAGGGCTTCAGAATAAGGAATATCACCCCAATAGTCTGTCATAACCATTACGGTATATGCTTCAATTGCCTTAGAAATTCCTGAGTAATGCTTAAAGCCACCATCTTCGGCTAAACGTTGAATTTGCCTATTGTCCATTAAAATTCCTGAATAGCAATTTGCCCAAACAGCATCTACGTCATTGCCTTGCAGGTTGTATTTGTCAATAACGGCAAATTGTCGGCCTGTACCATCTACTTGGCCAGAAAATACTGAGCCAAATCTTGAAAAGTCGCCCCAATAAGTATATGCCAATCTTAGCTCAACTTGGGTTAGAAGTACACTTGGTGTAACTTCAATCGGTTCGTCAGGATCTGTGTTTATGTCACCAAAATAATTCTCACAGGCAGTTAGAGACACAGCAAGAATAAGTGCAAGCAAATATTTAATTGATTTCTTCATTTTACTGTTTCTTAAAAGGTTAAATTAAGTGAGAATTGGTAGCTTTTTACGCCTGGCATTTGGAAATAGTCGAGACCTTGACCATTACTAGCTGAACCTACAAGGCTAGATTCTGGATCTATACCTTGGTAAGGAGTAAGAATTAGCAAGTTACGCCCGGTGAACGATGCTGAAATTTTTCCAAATGTGTTAGACTTTATCACATTGGTCATGTCGTAGCTAAGTGTAACATATCTCAATCTGTAATAAGAAGCGTCTTGAATAAAATGTTCTGCAACAGAACCAAAACCACCGCCATTACCAGAATACCAGTTTTCGTCAAGCGCTACTTTAATATCGTTAGTGCTACCATCAGAAGCTTTAACGCCTTCGTATAAGTGACTAGCCTTATCATAGTCGTGAGCAAAACCAACATTATCGTTCCAAATAATGGCATCTCTATCTTCTGTATTTGCAGATGTTCCAAAGAAAGTAAGAGCACCCATGGTACCATTCCACATTTGACCACCTTGCTTAATGTCAAACAAGAAATCTAGTTTAACATTCTTGTATCTCAATGAAGATGAAATACCCAACAAATAATCTGGATTTGGATTGCCAATTACTCTGTTAATTGGATCAACTAGAGGGTAACCATAATTGTCGTTATAACCAACAATGGTATCATTTGGATCTGGCGAACCAGAATCGTCAATAATTAAAGCGCCGTCTGGATTGTAAGGTAAGGCAGGGTCAAACGATTTGCCATCTTCAGTATTGGCACGTTGCCATGCTCCACCAAATAATTGGCCATATTGGTAACGTTTGGTTACGTTTCCGTTTTCGTCTTTTTCTGGCGCTATATTGCTTACTTGTGTTCCAGTAAAACCGTCTAGATATTGGTTCTGTACACCTTCTGGCAATTTTTCAACCCAAGTTCTCCATTTAGCAAAGTTTGCAGTAAGTGTCCACTCAAAATCTTTGGTTTTAATTGGAGTATAACCCAATACAATTTCACCACCATTAGTTTCTAGTGTACCAGAGTTAATTACTTTACGTTGAAAACCTGTTGAATTTGGAACGTTGATGGCAATAATTTGTCTGTCAGATGTTCTTGTATAATAAGAAGCATCAAGGGTTAATCTTCCGTTAAAGAATCTCAAGTCTGCACCTAATTCAATATCAGTGGTTACTGAAGGAACTAGACCATCAGAACCTTGAACTGCGTTGTAGGTAAATCCTGCTAAACCTTGGTATGGGAATCCAATACCGTTAGTCCAACCATCGTTCAAGTCATTAACTGTACCCGCATTATGCACTGGCATTAAAAACGTGGTAGATGTTGAGTAAGAAGATGGTGCTCCACCACCTACTTGGCCAAAACTCGCTCTAAGCTTACCAAAGCTCAAGGCTTCCATGTCCATTAATTCACTAAAAATGAAACTAGCTGAAACTGATGGTGCAAAGAATGAGATATCGCCTGCATTAAATTCTTTGGTAGGAACTATTAATGATGACAAATAATCTTGCCGAGCAGTAGCATTTAAGTATAAGAAACGCTTATAGCTTAAATCTAAGTTACCAAACAAGGCAAATGATCTTTCATTACTGTTGTCTATATAACCAGAAAGGTTTTGTGTGTTTGTTATATTTCTAAAACCAACAAAGTTTAACCCATCGCCTTGCAAATAGTTTTGTTGCAAAGTTTTGTTCCAAAAGTTTGCACCTAACATATAACCAAATACCCAATTTTTACTCTCATCGCTTCTACCAGTTGCTGTTAAATAAGCATCGGTGTGCGAGTAATTGTAGTTATCTTCTCTTACCTGACCTGCCCTCACTGTGTTAGAGCCAATTTCGAATTCTTGCTTTCTATTATCGGTATAAACATCGGTACCAATATTAGCAGCTAGGTTAAACCATTGGTGCATTGGGTATTCTAATTGAATTGTACCAAACATTCTGTTTACATTATCTACAAATGGTGAGTTGTTAATTACCCAATATGGATTGTCATAACCACCACCAGCACGGTAAGATCTCTGTCTTCCATCAGCAAACATGTAAGCACTTGGGTCATCAGCATTCCAAGGTTCTTCTAAGCCATTTGCATTATCAAAAGTTGGTGGTGTTCTAAGTAAACCGAGCATTATACCCGAAGTATTAGAACCTTGCTGAATTCTTCTACCTCCTGAATTTATGTAATTAACAGATGCGCTCATGTTAATCTTATCATTCAAGAAACTAGATCTCATTTTTAAACCAACATTGGTTCTCTTGTAGGTATTTAACGGCACAATACCTTGCTCTCTAGTATCAGAAAGCGAGAAACGGTAAGTTGTGTTTCCTTGACCACCAGAAATTGAAACGTTGTGAGTAATGCCTCTACCATTTTGGAAGAAATCACCTACGTTATCATATGGAGTAACTTTAGTTTTAGCACTTGGATCAGAGCTTAAAACGATTTCACCATTCTTATCCCAAGTGTATTCGCTGTTTCCATTCCAGCTTAACTGATCTATTGGAGCGCCCCACGACATGGCCGAAGAAAAGCCGCCCCACCATATTCCATCACCTTGACCAGGACCATACCATGCGCCACCAGTTCCTTGAGAATATTTGTTTTGCATATCAATCATTAATGATGGCTGGGTAATTGTGTAAGAAGTGTTGTAATTAACACTCATTTTCTTACTGCCTTGTTGAGATCCCTTTTTTGTGGTAATTACAATTACACCTCTGGCTCCTTCAACGCCATAAAGCGCAGTTGCTGCAGCTCCCTTTAGAACGGTAACACTCTCAATATCATCAGGGTTTATATCTAAACCACGGTTTGAAACGGCAACACCTGCCAAACTTCTTTCTGTATGGCTTTCTTCATTGTTAAAACGAACACCATCAACCACCAAAAGGGCTTCGTTGTCGCCGTTAAATGATGTTTGGCCTCTGAGTACAATTCTACTTGCACTACCGGCAGCACCGCTAGATCTGGTTACTTGCAAACCAGCTGCTTTACCGCTAATACCATCTATAAAACCAGTTGCACCAGAAATCGTAAGGTCTTCGCCAGAAACCTCTTGAACGGCACTACCTACGGCCTTGGCTTCTCTAGAAATACCCAATGCGGTAACAACAACATTGTCTAGTTGAAATTCACCTGCAGAAAGGGTAACATCTATTACGCTCCGACCGTTTATGGCAACCGTTTGGGTTTCCATACCTGTGTAAGAAAATTTGAGTGAATCAACACTCGCTGGAACCGAGATGCTGTACTTACCATTTACATTAGAGCTGGCTCCGGTGGTTGTACCAACCGCCCCAACCGTGGCTCCAATTAATGGTTTTCCGTTTGCATCTGAAATTGTGCCCGTAATGGTGCTTTGAGCATACCCGGCATAGGTAAACAATAGCACCATTAGGCACAAGAGTAAACTTTTAACTCTCATAGCCTTGTTAAATTAATTTTGTGAAATACTGTTAATGCCTTCAACAACTTTAAGGAATATTTAACAATAAATTCACGTTGACCATAAAAAAGTGAGTTGATAAACACTGTTGAAAAATCTAATCATTTAACATACTGGCATTATTGACCTTTGCTTTTATGGACAGATTACCATTTAAACAATTGGCTTTTTACGGGTTTTTGGCTTTTTTAATTTCATCATGTATTCCGCAACGGAAATACCAAGAATTAGAAGCTCAACACATAGCGGCACAAACTGCCTTGGCAGATTGTAAAGACGATTTAAAGCTTAAAAAAGAGCAGCTAGAAAAGGAGAACCTGAAAGGCGAAAAGCTTGAAGACGAAGTAGCACTTCTTGAAAAGCAAATAGGTGAATTGGCAAAAGACACCACAATATCTAACAGAAGATATTCTCGACTGAAGAAAGAATATGCTGACCTTACTGAAACGCTTGAAAAACAAATTAGCGTAAATAAAGAAATGGCCGCTGAAAGTGAGCAAAAGAACAAGAAACTTTATAGCGAACTATTGGCTCTTGAGAAAAAATTAAAAGAAAAAGAAGAGAAGCTAAATGAGCGAAACGAAAACTTAGATGAACTTCAACTTAGCTTAAAAGAACGCGAGAAGAAAGTAGCCGAACTTCAGAAAATGGTTGGAGAAAGAGATTCAACCATGAAACAACTTAAGGCCAAAATTTCTGAAGCACTTTTAAGTTTTAAGGATAAAGGCATTTCAGTTGACATTAAAGGCGACCAAGTTTATGTATCTCTTGAAGAAGAAATACTTTTCGCATCGGGTAAATACAAGATTGATTCAAAAGTGAAAACTGCATTGGTGCAACTTTCAGAAGTTTTGAATAACAACCAAGATGTTGATATTATGGTAGAAGGCCACACTGATAGCGACCCCATAAAAACTGGCTGTATTGCTGATAATTACGATTTGAGTGTTTTGCGAGCAACCGAAATTGTAAGGGTATTAACTACCGATGGAAAAGTGAGTCCAACCCGAATTGTTGCCGCAGGTAGAGGCGAACACAAACCTGTTGCCGCCAACGATACTGCCGAAGGCAAAAAGAAAAACCGACGTATTGAAATTATTCTTACTCCAAACCTTGATGAATTATACAATCTACTAGATGAATAAGCGCCTTCAATTCTATATTAAAGGCAACGTGCAAGGTGTTTGGTTTAGAAAAAGCTGCAAAGAAGAAGCTGAAAGGCTTTCACTTTCAGGTTTTGTGAGAAATGAAGCAAACGGCGATGTGTATTGCGAAGCCGAAGGCGATATTGAAGACTTAATGCAGTTTGCTGAATGGTGTAAAACTGGCCCACAATTGGCCAGAGTAGATAGCGTTAAAATGATAGAAGGGATACTTGCAAATACAAACGGTTTTGAGATAACCAGATAATGAACATAGTAGATCAAATAGTAAGCATCTACGCATTCAATAAAGACTATGCCTTATCCCTTTGTGAAAGCATTCCTGCTGGTGATTTTCACCAAAATGAAATTAATGGGCTGTTGTTAAACCCACCCGGTTGGACTTTAGGCCATTTAGCTCTAGCAAGTGCCAAGGTAAGAAGGTCTTTTTCTGATGTGCTTGACATACCCAACGAATGGAATGTTTTTGACAGAACTGGACCCGGTGATCAATCAGCACTCCCCCATGCAGATTTGCTTCCAAATAAATCGGCCATTATTATTGAGTATAAACGACAGCACCTTGAGTTGACCGCTCAATTAAAAACCACCGATGAATATGCACTTCTTCAACCCATAAAATGGTTTTTTGAATCACGATTTAAAAACAAACTAGAAATGGTAAACTTTATGTGTTGTTTGCACGAAGCTTATCATTTGGGTCAGTTGGCTACATGGCGAAGAAGTATGGGCATAACCGAATCGGCTTTGGCCAAATTAAAGGTATGAGAAACGAACACTTACCAATAACAAACGCTAAACTACCTGATGAATTAATTGAACAACTCAAAAAAGGATTCTCAGAAATTGACACCTCTAATGAACCGTTTTTGCGAGCTCTTTTCTTTCTAGAATACTCTACCCGTTCAGTTTTTATTACCGGAAAAGCAGGAACTGGAAAGTCAACTCTGGTAAAGCTTTTCAAAACCTATACTAAGAAAAAGGTAGTAATACTGGCACCTACTGGCATTGCGGCCATAAACGTAGGTGGGCAAACCATTCACAGTTTTTTCAAATTTCCAACCCGACCCATTTTACCTGGCGACCGCGAAATAAGAAGATTTAGGCACGATTCTGAAGAAATGCAGCTTTTGCAGAGTGCCGATGTTATTCTAATAGATGAAATTTCTATGGTGAGAGCAGATTTGCTAGATGCCATTCACCAAAGTCTTTGTATAAATTTAGGCAATACCAAAGCCGCTTTTGGTGGCAAGCAAATGGTATTTATTGGCGATCCTTTTCAGCTTCCACCTGTAGTAACTAAAGAAGACCAAGATATAATGGCATTTCTTTATCCTACACCCTATTTTTTTAATGCGTATTCTTTCAATCGCCGATTTATTGAAATGATAGAGCTTGAAAAAGTATATCGCCAAAATGACCTTGCTTATTTGGAATTACTCAATAAAATGCGCCAAAGCCAATCTGGTTGGGACGATATTAATGCCTTAAACAAAAGGTATTTCCCTAATTACAATCCCGGACCAAATGACTATGTAATTACACTGTGCACCACCAACGCAAATGCCAAAAGAATAAACGAAAATCAATTAGCCCAATTAGACACCAAAGAGTTTACCTATAAAGGTGAAATTGATGGAAATTACCCAACAAGCGGGTTGCCAACCGAACAAAAATTGGCCCTTAAAGTTGGCGCTCAAGTAATGTTTATTAGAAACGACCAAAACGGAAAATGGGTGAATGGCACCATTGCTCGCATAACCGATTTAACCAACCACAGTATTGATGTTTTACTTGAAGACGGCCAAACCTATAGAGTTGAGCCACATGAATGGGAAAACAAAAAATACACTTGGGATCTAGAAAAGCGCAAAATTGAGCAAGAAGTGCTTGGCACATTTACTCAGTTTCCGCTCAAACTAGCTTGGGCTATTACCATTCATAAAAGCCAAGGACTAACGTTTGAAAAAGCAGTAATTGACCTAGGGCGGGGTGCTTTTGCGCATGGCCAATTTTATGTGGCCCTTTCTAGATGCAGAAGTTTTGCTGGTTTGGCGCTAAAACAAAGAGCGCATTTAAATGATATAATAGTTGACCCCATAGTAAATAAAGCTCACCAAAAAGGATTTCTAAACGATGGGGAATTAAAGCTAGGTGCTTAGTTAAATTAAGCTTGAATGTAGGTTCTACCAACTAGCCTTTTGCCTACTGCTCGCCACGCAAAGGGAAAATAAAGACCAAGCGTAATACAAGTTATTAGGGTATGAGTGAGCACAAACAGATAATCAGAAACAAAGTTTCCATCATCATAGCCAAATTGTTTTACCTTGTTATCATAGGTAGCTGAGGTATTATTAGCTATGTACTTGTATAACACCAAAATAGAAATTGGAAGTGTTAGCGGAAATGATGCTAGCAGCATCATTGGAATAAAAATCAATGAAGCGTTCAAAAACTTGGTTTTCATTCTTATTTGGTAGAAGTTGTATTTAAAATCTACCCTCCACTTGTAAATTAAATAAGCAGAAATAAAAGCCAAAACCGCCATAATTGAGCCCGCGGCCATTTCAAATTTTTGAGTTGGTTCTAAGCCATTTTCGGTGTACAATTCATTCTCTGCAATTCCATAAAGTATAAAAGGAATAATTACGCAAACCAGATACACACCAAAAAGAATACGCCCCATACCAAAAAAATCAAAGCGCTGCCCTTTGTACTCGGGGTTCTTTGTATAATAAGTAACCAGGTCTTTTACTAACCACGGCAGGTTAATTCCAAAGGTTACAATGCTCATTAAATAACCTTTAAAAACAGTTACAAAGTATTTTTTGCCATCAAAATGTGTAGCGAATGGTTTACCGTCAAAGCTTATTGCGGCAATCATAGGCTTAATAAGCATAGCCGACAATAAAATGACAAAAAGCGCCGCAATTACCCAAAGCACAAGCATTTTATTAAAGCCTTCGCTCCAAATAACACCAACAGAAAAGGCGTGTTTTAAATTATATGCATTAGAATAGGCTACTGCGTAGTAGTTAATAACACAAGCCAATACAAGTCCAACAATCACTAGCCAAGCCCATAGGCCAGTACCAATCTTATAATCGTAAGCGAAATACTTTTTCATTTGCTATTGCCACAATTGAGCGGCCAATTTAATGGTTATTGGCTTTACCAAAGTTTTAAATCGTTCTATTGGGTCTAAACTAAATTCTTTAACCATTTCAATATAAAAGGCTATTGCTTAAAAATCAGCCACTTAGAACTCTCCTATAACGCGATGATGGAGACTTTTTGTTTTGACGGGTATAAACCCAATTCGGTTAATTATGAATTACATTCTATAATCTAGAATTTTAGAAAATAGCCAAGCGACAATGATGGAGCGGCAATAATGTTACGCAAATGCAATGCAAAGCCCAAGTCTAGATTAATTCCGCCATTGCCCATTTTGTATAAAAATGAAGGGTTCAAAGCAAAATATTCTAGATTATTAGAATAGATTCCAGGAAGACTGGCCACGTTGGCATTTCCGTTATTCATTGACTTTAGTAAGTAAAATTTTGTAAGCGCTAAAAGCTTGTCGCCATTTCTTCCTATTTCTAATGAACTATGAAATTCTTCTGAAAAGCCTTGGGTTCTGTGGTTAAAACCTACCATGAATGTTCCATACCATTTTGCACCTAAACCTACACTGGCGTCAAGTTTTATCATTTGGTTAAACTCACCATCGCCCAACATGAGTCGGTTGGTTTCTCCGGCTTGGTTATCTCCAAGTGGTAAGCCAAACAAGCCCGAAACGGCCAAATTCAACCCACCTGAAAGTAAACCATATTTTATGGCAACATCCATATCGCCAAGCCCAAAAGCGGCATCTTCAGGATAAACTGCACCTAACTCATCAGTACCAGCTTGCATAAAAGCGCCTGTTAAAAAAGGAAAGAATGTGCTTATTTCAACCTTGTTTGTGAGCGCATATTCCGCATATAAATTGGTGGTGTAAACACCAGCCAACGGCGTTGTGTAAATAGATGCGTTATTGAAAGCGTAGAAGCTCCCTCCAATATACCGCTGCGAAAGCATGGCAAAACCGTGGCCTTTTTCGTTAATCCATCCGCCGCCAGCAAATAATGAAAATGAAAGCAATGAGAATAGCAAAAAGCTTAGTGCTCGTTTCATAAAATAGAATTGTTTTTGACACCTATTAAACCACACAAAATATAAATAGTTTCAGCTTGGCTAAAACTTACCTTGCTGTAGTTTATATTTTTGTTATATGAAGTTGAAGGGGTTAAAAATTATTGTATTGGTTTTTGCGGCGCTAGTTTTTGTTAGTTGCAATAAATGGTCTAATAAAAAAATTGAAGAAGGCATTACCAATTATTTCGAATTGAACAACCGCATGGCAGGCGGCGGAAACACCAGCGTTTCAAGCATTCAGGTTATAGAAAAAATTACCCAGAGAGATAGCTGTATGGCCAAAGCATTTGTTAAAGGACACTTTGCAAACAGCTCGTTGCCAGTGCCTATTGAAAAAGACTTTTCTGACACGTTAGAATTCATTCTTATTACTCCAGATCAACCGCTAGTAGTTAAAGTTGGTTGGCCTAAAGAATCTAATTAAATCTCCTTTTTTACCATAATAAGTAGCAGTACTTTTGCCGCTCTTTATAGAATAGAAAAAATGTTAGAAGCAATATTACTTATTGGAATGCCTGGGTTACCAGAGTGGATTCTAATTCTTTTAGTGGTGGTACTTCTTTTTGGTGGAAGAAAAATTCCTGAATTAATGCGTGGCTTAGGCAAAGGCATTAGAGAATTTAACGATGCTAAAGGCAAGGTTAAGGAGAACATTGAAGAAGGAATGAAAGAAAAAGACGCAAAAGCGAACTAAAAAAATCCCCTCAAAATTGGAGTTAATTCGGTCTATTAAGGCTACGCAAACCGCCATTGCCAATGGCCAAATTACTTGCGCAGCGTTGGTAAAGGAGTGCCTTACCAACATTCAATTAAACGAACACCTAAACGCATACTTAGAAGTTTTTGGCAACGAAGCCCAAGAAAAGGCAGCAGAAATTGACCAAAAAATAGCTGCTGGAAATGCGGGTAAATTGGCTGGTTGCATTATTGCCTTAAAAGACAATATTTGCTACCAAGGCCACAAACTAGGTGCTTCATCCAAAATTTTAGCCGGATTTGAATCTCAATTTTCAGCAACAGTTGTTGAACGCCTTTTGGCTGAAGACGCCATTATTATTGGCAGAACCAATTGCGATGAATTTGCTATGGGATCTTCAACCGAAAATTCTGCTTTTGGCCCAACCTTAAATGCTGACGATAATAATTTAGTGCCTGGTGGTTCATCAGGAGGCTCGGCTGTGGCTGTACAAGCTGGTTTATGTCATGTAGCTTTGGGTTCTGATACTGGTGGCTCTATTAGGCAACCTGCCGCGTTTTGCAATCTGGTAGGCTTGCGCCCAACTTATGGCCATGTGTCAAGATGGGGCCTAATTGCCTATGCCAGTTCTTTTGACCAAATTGGACCCTTGGCCAACAATAGTCACGATGCCAAATTGGTAATGCAAATCATGTCGGGTTTTGACAGCAACGAAGCCACTTCTTCAACAACCGTAGTTAACTATAATACCCCTGCCGAAAAGCCAAAAAAAGTAGCTTTTATCAAAAATTGCATTCAGCACGAAGCTGTAGATGCAGAAATAAAGCAACGCTTTGAAGAAAAAGCCGCTGAATTAGAAGCACAGGGAATTGAAGTTGACTGGATTGATTTTCCTTATGTTGACTATGCGGTTCCCAATTATTATGTGCTTACCACTGCCGAAGCAAGCTCTAACCTTTCGCGTTTTGCGGGCATGCTTTATGGACATAGAAGTAAAGAATCAACTGACATTGCCTCAACCATTATAAAATCTAGAAGCGAAGGTTTTGGCGATGAAGTGCAACGTCGAATAATGTTGGGCACCTTTGTGTTAAGTGCAGGTTATTATGATGCTTACTATACAAAAGCACAACAAGTAAGAAGACTTATAAGCGATTATACTTTCAAGCTTTTAAAAGATTACGAATACATTATGTTGCCAACTGCGCCCCACACCGCTTTCAAAATGGGTGCAAATGCAGATCCTATTGCTATGTATCTAGAAGATATATTTTGCATTCAAGCTTCGTTGGCGGGTATTCCGGCAGTTTCAGTTCCGCTTAAAACGCATAGCAACGGCTTAGGAATTGGCATGCAAATCATGTCTAACAAATTCACTGATCATTATTTACTAGACTTTGCTGAGCAGTTCGAAAGAAAATAACTTAACAGTATTTAGTTGCATGTTAACAAACAGCCTATATTAAAAGCTGTAGGTTGCAGTTTCTTTGATATTTAAACAGCAGCAGCACACTTCTATGCCAATTTATCGTTTAGCTCTACTCGCTTTTCTTGCCCTACCTATTTCATTATTTGCGCAAACTTCTGACGAAGAAGTGCTCAATCAACTTGATAGTTTATACGCTTTATACAAGGCCAATAATGCGCCACAAGTAATTAGAGTAAAGCATTTATACGAT
>JAGQWA010000589.1 GCA_020437725.1 Bacteroidota bacterium
AAGCTCAATCATCAACACTGGGTATAATTTTTACATTCTAATAAGATATTAATCCTGTTTTTCTTTTTTGATACAATACATTGCCTACTTTAACCGACCACTAACTAAAAACTCAACCATGCAAACCATTTTAGGAACCGGAGGTACCATTGGCGTTGAACTGGCAAAAGCACTTCCACAATACACTGACCATCTTCGTTTAGTCAGTAGAAATCCACAAAAGGTCAACGAAACGGATCAACTTTTCCCTGCCAACCTCACTAAATCGGATGAAATATACAGGGCGGTAGAAGGTTCTGAAATAGTTTACGTTACAGTAGGGTTTCCTTACAGTGTTAAGGTTTGGAAAGCCACCTGGCCTCCCTTTATCGAAAATGTAATTAAGGCTTGCCAGGCACATAATGCCAAACTAGTGTTCTTCGATAATATTTACATGTATAATCCGGAATATATGGGCCACATGACCGAAGAAACACCCATTGGCCCTACCAGTAAAAAGGGAGAGATAAGAAAGCGTATTGCTCAAATGATTTTGGACGAAGTTGAAGCAGGAAGGCTTACTGCACTGATTGCACGTTCGGCTGATTTTTATGGCCCATCCATTAAAAACAACAGCGTACTTACTGAAACAGTTTTCAATAATTTGGCTAAAGGCAAAAAAGCACAATGGCTCATTTCAACTAAATTCAAACATTCTTATACCTACACACCAGATGCCGGCAAAGCCACTGCCCTGTTGGGCAATATGGAAGATGCCTACAACCAGATTTGGCATCTGCCAACAGCCAATGACCCAATGACTGGAGACCAATGGATAGAAGCTATTGCTATAGAGCTAAATGTAAAGCCTGGAGTTCAGCTTGCTCCAAAATTCATGGTCAAAATCCTTGGGCTGTTCAACCCAATAATGAAAGAGTTTATTGAAATGCTCTACCAGTACGATAGGGATTATGTGTTTGACAGTAGCAAATTTGAAAACAGGTTTGGATTTAAGCCAACTTCCTATCTTGATGGTATCAAGGAAATTGTAGCGACAGATTATCGCAGCTAACGTATTTTCTATTTCATAGTTGAATTGAGTATATTTAGAATTAAATACATTTGCAGCTATGGAACCAAATGAAAGATTGCATACCCTGGAAGAACTAGTTGCTGTTGAAATGCAGCGATTAGATAAAATGGATGAACAGATAGCCATTAATCAAACCTGGACAAAAATCGGATGGATAATGGCCGGAAGTTCAATTGTTATAGCTGCATTAGCTCTCTATTCGGTTTTTAATTTCCATATTCTATAGAAGCCCTTATTAACAACACTCTTTTGCATACAAGAGGTTCTATTTAATGAAAATCCTAGGAATTATCCCAGCCCGTTACCAATCTACCCGTTTCCCAGGCAAGGTACTGGTCGATATTAAGGGTAAGTCAATGGTGCAGCGCGTGTACGAACAAGCATCAAAATCTACTCTTTTGAGTAAAGTAATCATTGCTACTGAAAGCGAAGAGGTAAGAGCACATGTAAAGTCGTTTGGAGGGGAGGCAGTGCTTACCAACGACAACCACGCAAGTGGCACCGATCGTTGTTTTGAAGCACTCACGTTGCAAAAGGAAACCTACGATTATGTAGTAAATATTCAGGGAGATGAACCTTTTATTTCTCCGGCTCAAATTGATGAGCTGGCAGCGCTCTTGAATGGCGAAGTAGAATTGGCCACGCTGATTAAAAAAATAACGACCAATGCTGAATTGTTTAACTACGGTGAAGTAAAAACCGTTTTCAACAACGAAATGGAAGCCCTGTACTTTAGCAGGCAACCAATACCTTACGGCCGTAGCGAAGGTGAGATG
>JAGQWA010000590.1 GCA_020437725.1 Bacteroidota bacterium
TTTCTAAGAATTCTGCTTGAAGCTTCGATTGCAATTGATGCAACTTCTGCTCTTAATTCTTTAAAGGCTTGCTCTCTTTCGCGCTTAATATCTTCGTTGGCTTTTTCTATCATACTTGCAACTGTTGCTTTAGCAGTTGATTCTGCTTCTGCAATTACGCGGTCTTTTGTTTCTCTGGCTTCTTTTAAAATTAGGTCTCGATCTGCTTTGGCTTTTTTCACCAATTCGTTATGATCGTTTTGAAGTTTAGACATTTCAGCTCTAGCATTCTCAGCTGCTTTTAAAGCTTCATTTATGCTCTCTTCTCTTGCTTTAACGGCACCTAAAATAGGTTTCCAAGCAAAAGATCGTAATAAGATTAAAAGTATAACAAATACAACCGATGTCCATACTATTAATCCTGGGTCTGGTGTAACTAAGCTTGAAGTAATTATCATTTCTAAATTTCTTTTGAGTTTTTAAAAGCCTGCTGCCAATCGCTGCAGGCTTTTGATTTTGTTCTTAGATTAAAGAAGCAACTACACCAAATAGTGCAACACCTTCAATCAAAGCGGCTGCAATAATCATTGCAGTTTGAATTTTTGAAGCAGCTTCTGGCTGACGAGCAATAGCTTCCATTGCTGAACCACCAATTCTACCAATACCAATACCGGCACCGATTACTGCTAAACCTGCACCTACTGCAGCTGGAATCATTGTTTCCATTTTATACTAATTTTTATTGATTAGACAATTACTAATGATGCTCTTCTATTGCTTGCCCAATAAACAAGGCCGAAAGCATTGTAAAAATATATGCTTGAAGCGCTGCTACCAACAATTCAAGAACACTTATAAATAATGTAAATGGCACAGAAACTCCAGCCATTCCAACGTTTTTAAAGATAAAGATTAAGGAAACCAAACTTAAAACTACAATGTGGCCTGCTGTTATGTTTGCAAACAAACGAATCATTAAAGCAAAAGGCTTGGCTATTACGCCCATTAATTCTACTGGTATCATAATTGGCAATAGCCAAACAGGTACTCCAGGAGTAGCAAAAATGTGTTTCCAATAATTACCGTTTGAACTAATTAGAATTACAATTAGCGTGATGGCTGCCATGGTTAGGGTAAAACCTATATTACCAGATAAGTTGGCAGAAAAAGGAAAAAACGGAACCAACCCAATTAAGTTGTTCACCCATATAAAGAAAAATATGGTAAGAAGATATGGCATGTATTTGGCGTATTTATGGCCAATATTTGGTTTTGCAATATCGTCTCTCACAAAAATGATAATTGGCTCCATCCAGGCCGCTATGCCTTTTGGTGCCCCTTTGTTTTTCTTGTAATGTGCAGCAGTTGGTATAAAAATTAAAATCAAAAACAAAACTGATAAGAACATTGAAAAAACGTTCTTGGTAATGCTAAAATCCATTGGTTTTAAATTAACCAAACTGTCATCTTTAAAAGTTAAAGTACCATGAGAGTCGGCGTAATAGATTTTTTCATGAAAAAGAATGTAGCTGCCTTTATCTGTTTGATACTGATATGCATGTTCTTTTTCGTGACCATGTATATGCACCGGATTGTGATATAAGTGCTCTGAGCTAAAAATATCGAGCCCGTTGTCTGTCCATAATATTACTGGTAAGTAAACTGCAAGATTGCCTACAATGTGAAATTCATGCGCATCAGAAATGTGATGCATAATTACATCAGTTGCATTAAACTCTTCTTCAGTATGATTTTCTTGGCTTTCTGCTTCATGACCATGCTCAGCCAACAACGCGAAAGGGCTTGTTAATGATGCAATTAGCAGTAGAACTTTGATTACTCTCACCGGTTTTAAAATTACCATTTCTC
>JAGQWA010000591.1 GCA_020437725.1 Bacteroidota bacterium
AAATAATACTTATGATATGATAGCTCAAAAGTATATTGACCTTCTAAAATCACTTTAATAAAGAATATTGATTTGTAAGACTTTTCTATTATAGGAGCTTCACGTTTCATTGCTCCAAGACATATGAAGGCGATTAAGAAGACTCATAATAATTTTGTTTCGGTTTATAATTCATATAATGGGGCTGACATTATGGATTCTAATTTTAAAAATGCTGATTGTTTTGTTGAATTTGAGCGTTTTGATCACAATGCTGATAAGCTCCGCAGAACTGGAAAGGGAATAGATTATCTATCAATTTGTTCTCCCAATTACCTGCATGGCAGCCATATCATATACGTATTGCTATCTTGGGCTGATGTCATATGTGAAAAACCCATAGTTCGAAATCCATAGAATATTGATTCATTTGAAGAAATTGAAAAAGATACACATTAGAATATTTTCAGTTTGCTACAGTTGAGATTGCATGAAGTATTATTGCTTTGCGAAAGAATGTTTTAAAAAGACCTTGAGATAATGTTTATGATGTCGATGTGTCATATATAACTTAACTCGGTAATTGGTACTATACTTCATGGAATGGATATAGTATGAAATTTAGTGTTATCACTACCAATATTGGTGCCCATTTAATTTGTAATGCTGACTTGGATATTCGGTAATTTAAAATCAATGGATGTTCATGTTCACACCCACGATAGAGCCGCAGGTTTTATTGAATGGAAACGTGCCCGAGTGCTATCGTTTTTAAGTATTAATGAAGCTAATTTGCCAGTGAATTTTATATCACAGGGGAAACGTACCTATCGTTGTATAGAGATTGAGGAGTTAGAATTTTAGTGAGTGTTTTACGCATCTTCATACCAAAAGTTATGAGGACATACTAAGTGGGGGTGGTTTCAGGATTGGTGAGACTCGCACCACTATCCAGATTTTCCATAATATAAGACATGCCACCCCTATTTGTTTACAAGGATCCTACCATCCTTTAGCTGCCCTCCCTTTGACATCTCACTCGTTTAAAATAAATTAAGCCAATAGGAAAATGGTATTTCTAACATGAAACAGGGGTCCTCTATAATGACAGTGTCATCGGTGATGGTACTAAAATCTGGCATATTTCTCATATCATGTCTGGCTATGCAATTGGTAGGGACTGTAATATTGGTCAGAATGTAGTAGTTGGTCCAGATGTTATTCTTGGAAACAATTATAAAATACAGAACAATTTAAGCATCTACATGGAGTAACTTGCGATGATGATGTTATTTTGGAACCAGTATGGTGTTTACAAATGTATTAAATCAAATGTCTGCTATAAACTGTAGGAGTCAATATGCTAGATCATATGTTGCAAATGGGGCAACAATAGGTGCCAATGCCACCATTGTGTGTGGCCATGTTATTGGTGCTTTTGTTTTTATTGGTGCAGGTGCTGTCGTGACAAAGAATGTTCCTGCGTATGTACTTGTAGTTGGTAATCCTGCCAGACAAATTGGCTGGATGAGAGAATATGGTCATTGATTAGATCTTGATGATAATAATATCGCTATTTGTTCAGAAAATAACGAGAAAAATAAGTCAAGTGATAGAGAAGTAATGAAATTACAGTTGATGCTTATTTAGAGATTGCGCTGATATGTTTTCTGATTATTTTTTAATTTGCTATGTTTTATTTGTTACTTAGTTTACTTAGTTTCTTCGTTTATCTGTTATTTTACCTCAGAGTCGCCGATCATTTTGACATCATTGACAAGCCCAATCAAAGGAGTTCCCACACCCAAATTACGGCCAGGGGTGGAGGGATTGTTTTTGTAGTAGCCTGTATGTGGGCGGCAATTTGG
>JAGQWA010000592.1 GCA_020437725.1 Bacteroidota bacterium
TCCTACACCTAATTCTTTTATTTCTTTAAAAATGTCTTTCTCTAAGTTTTCCATTGGTATTCTGTTAGAGCCACTTTCTTGGTCGTAAATCATACCACCCATGTTTTTTGTTTGTTCATCTTCAGAGAATAGATACGAAGCTGCTTCAAAAGTGAGCGTGTCTTTTAATATCCAGTTTCTAATTGAATCCAGTTTATTTCGTACTGAATCTTTATCGCCTTCGGTAATTCTGGGCTTCATTAAAACGTGGGCACAATGAATATTATCGCCTCGGCGTTCAATTAATTTTATAATGTGAAGACCAAACTGGGTTTCAACCACGCCAGAAATAGAGTCTTTTTTAAGTCTAAATGCCGCAGCTGAGAATTCTGGAACAAAATCTCCGCGGTTTGCCCAATCTAAATCTCCCCCATTTACTTGCGAGCCAAGATCATCTGAATAGAGCAAGGCTGCATCGGCAAAAGTGGTTCTGCCCTTTAAAATGTCTTGCCTTAGTTTTAAAAGCCTCTTTTTGGTAATTTCTTTCTGTTCGTTATTTACTTTAGGAAAAATTACAATTTGGCCTACTTCTACTTCTGTTTTGTAGTATGGCAAACTATCTTTAGGGATAGATCGGTAGTACTTTTTTACTTCTGAAGGAGTAACCGAAATATTGCCTAGTATTTCTCCTCGCATTTTTTGAACGGTAAGCTGATTCTTTAGGTTTTCGCGCAAATCGCTCTTTATTTCAACCATTGGTTTGTTAAAATATTCTTCTAGTTTATCATCTCCACCCAATTGTTGAGAGAAAAAACCAATTCTTTGATCTAGCTGAGCTTCAACATCATCGGCTGAAACTACCACGCTATCTCTTTCTGCCTGCACAAGCATTAGTTTTTCTTGCACCATTCTATACAATAAATCACACTTGGCTTGTTTGGCATTTGGAGATAAATAGAGTTTCTCTTCTTTAAATCGAATTTCTAGATCAGAAAGTAAAATTGGATAATTACCAACGTTGGCAATTACCTTATCTACGGTTATTTGTTGGGCTTTGCCTTTGTTCACAAAAGCCACTGCCGAAAACAGTATGCACAGGCTAATAATTAATTTCAATCTCGCCATTTTTTTGGGCATCATCTAATATTTTTTTCTCAAGGCTTTCTAAAAAAGCAATTTTCTTTTTGTGTTGAATTAGGCTTCTAATTCTGGGAGCTTCAAGCGATAAAGGTGCCAATTCTCCTTGGTTTCTAACTTCTAAAGGTTGGTACAATACTATTTTTAAACTATCGGCCATGAAGTATGTGTTATTTAGAGCCGACCATGAAGAAAACGTTTCTTCATCCATTTTAATATCGGCTCTTACATCGTTTTTATACTTCCATTTGTGCTGATCTATTTGGTAATTAATAGAATAGGTTAAGCAATAGCCATCAAGAGAGTCTAGAAAATCTGCATTTAATTCAGCAAACCATTCTTTTACTTTTTCAACTTTAGGCGCATCGGCGTTTAACAAAATGTATCTGGCACGGCACACTGTTCTTTTCAATTCAAAATTGCCTTGGTATTTTTTGTAATACGCTTCTATGTCTTGAACAGTTACAGTGGTATCTAACTGTCTATTAACTAATTCTTGCTCATACGCATGCCTAATTAGCGATCTGTAATAATCTTTTAGTTCTTGTTCTTTGTTTTTGAGAGAATCTGATAGGCTGGCCTCTGCCTGTTGAAAAAGCACTTCTTCTTTTACCCAGTTATCAATAAATATGGTTCTAATATTTATGCTATCGTCTGGTTTTATTCCAGGCTTAAAAATTCCTATTAAATCTGTTTCGTACAAAACGGCATTGCCTACCCTAGCTACTA
>JAGQWA010000593.1 GCA_020437725.1 Bacteroidota bacterium
TCAAGAAGCCTATCTTTTCAATTAATAAACAATTCCATTCTTTCCAACGGCTTTAAACGCAAACACGGTTGCAAACATTAATAGAATGCCACTAGCCGCATACGGCATTCCAGGAAAATAGAAAAACTCTTCGTGCAAGTCAGTGAACAAATAAAATAATCGACCGCTTAGTAACGGACCAATTATGGCTGATAAACCAACAAGACTTGTAAGCGCTCCTTGTAAATTTCCTTGTTCGTTGGGTTTTACACTATTAGAAATTAATCCCTGAGCCGTTGGCGAGCCAACGCCGCCCAAGGCATAAGGAATTAAAAAAACAATAATCATCCAGCTTTCAACCGCAATTGAAAACAAAAACATGCCAATAGTCCACATAATGAAGCCAAACCGAATCACATTCTTTTGTCCGAATTTCTTTACCGCTGGCCCAATTAAGCCGCCTTGCACAATGGCTACCAAAATGCCCACTGCACCCAGGCTATAGCCAATTTGTTCTTTGGTCCAGCCGAAGCTTTCTTTACCGAAATAACTCCATGTGCTTGGCAAAGATTGCCCTGCAATTTGAGCAAGAAAAAAGGCGAAAATTAAGTAGCCCAAACCCTTGTATTTACTTAGATGCGCCAAAGAAATGCCAGGAATCATCTTAGTTGGAATAACATTTCTACGGTTTTCTTTTTTTAGCGATTCAGGAAGCACTATTAGGCCGTATAACATGTTGAGAAAGGTTAATCCTGCCGCTACATAGAAAGGTGCTCTTGTACCGAAATATTCGCCTACAATGCCGCCTATTACAGGACCAATTATAAAGCCTAAACCGAAGGCAACGCCAATCATTCCAAAGTTCTTGGCTTTGTCTTCAGGTGCAGATATATCGGCTATATAAGAGCTGGCTACAGAGAAACTTGCCCCACAAATTCCTGCTAAGAACCTACCTATAAATAATAAAGAAAGCGTTGTTGCAGTGGCATGTAAAACATAGTCAATAGCCAAGCCAGCTAAAGAAATTAATAAAACGGGTCGCCGGCCCACTTTGTCGCTTATTTCACCGAGTATAGGCGCAAATAAAAATTGCATACTGGCATAAGAAATCATGAGCAAAGCCCCTATCCAGCCTTCTTCTCCAAAGGTTGACGAAGCCACAATTTCTTCACCAGCCAATTCTTTAATTAGATCTGGGCCAATTGGAGCAATAATGCCAAAGCCAATTACTTCTACCAGAATGGTGATGAAAATGAAAATGAGCGAAGCCTGCTTTTTAGCCATGTTGTTGCAATTGTCTGCAAGTTTAGTTTAAGCGGCTGTTCAATATTTCATTTTACCTAAAAATTAAACTTCACCTAGGCTTTCAACTATAGCCGTAGCTCTTTCTTCAATTAATTTTTCAGAAATTGGATAATGCGCTTCTTCAATCAGCTTCATGATGGTATCTGTATGTTGATCAGCACGTTGTGTAATGGCATTAAAAGGAACAAACACACTCCACAACAGTGCTTTTAGCTCTGTTTCTTGTTTGTTAAACATGCCAATTTCAACCTTAATATGCCTAGGTGAAAAAGCAATTAAGCGGCTATTTATAACCAGTTCTTCCATCAACAATGCTGGTCGTTTATATAAAATCTCGTTTTTGGCCACTTCCCAACCCCTTTTTTCGGTACGCATTCTGGCATACACGTCTAAATCATAAAAGTCTTTTAGATGGTCTTCGCGTGCGTTTAACATATAATCTATGTAGCGAGAATTGTTTAAATGCGCATTGGGGTCGCAATCTTGAAATCTGACTTTGGCGGTGCTTTTTGGTTGTTTTTCCATGTAAGTAATTTTAGACCATTCGGTCTAGATATATTT
>JAGQWA010000594.1 GCA_020437725.1 Bacteroidota bacterium
CTTTCTTTCTACCATTCCTTTTGATACCAAGCGAGTTATGTAGAGCAGACCCTTAATATTGGTGTCTATCATCTTTTCCCAATCTTCAACATCACCATTATGCAAAGGGTCAAGTCCAGCTGCCAAGCCTGCGTTGTTTACCAAAATGTCAATTTCTTTCCATTCATCAGGCAGGTTGTTTATGGCTTCTTCGGTGGCTTCTCGGTTTCTTATATCAAAGCAAAGCGACCACACTTTTACACCCATTTCTTCAAACTCTTTTTGCAAACGCTCTAAACGCATGTGTCGTCGACCTGTTATGATTAAATCGCTGCCATTTTGGGCAAATTGCCGAGCTGTGGCTTCTCCAATGCCGGCCGTTGCCCCTGTTACTAAAACTATATTGTTTTCCATGTTGGTTTTCTATGTGATTGGCGCAATGTAGAAAACGATTCGCTATAAAACAGCAGTGGCACCGATTGGAGTCATGCCACTGCTCATTTCCTTTAAATACTAATCTCTTTATTATTCTTCATCCTTCTCCCCTCTCAAAGAATTAATAAGCTTGTAACCAACTATTACATCCGCATTCAAAACCATTGAGCGCTGATACACGATAATTTCATAGTCGTTTTCAGTTTCGTAATACGAGCCTTCAAGCTCTTCTAAGTCTGGTTTTCCGTTTTTTTCTGCAGCAAAAACATAGTTGTAGAAGCCCTGTTTTAGTAAAACTTTGGTATGGTACCAATGCTTTTCTTTGTTGTATTCCATTTTAAACTCAGGCTTCAGCTTCCAATTGCTTAGTGCACCAAAAACATATACATCTTGTTCCATTTCATAGGTTGATAGCATATAGAAATGCACCCAAACATAGTCGCTCTCCAAGTCGTCATTTTGGCCATCCAGATTTTGAATAATGTAATGACCATTTAAATCAATATAATATCGATGCGGAAGTTCAGACCGGTCTTTTTCAGCATATAAAACCGCATGGTAAACCGATGAATCGCTCAAGTAATTTTTATAAAGACTTTGCCCGCCAAACCGAACATTTCTGGTATCAAAAACCCGAAACTCATTAAACGCCTTAAACACGTTTTCTTCTTCATAATTGTATTGCAGTTCTTTTTCGAGTACAAATTGTGGTTCAATATTGTACTTGGCATTATCCCACCGGTTGTTTTGGCGCAGGGTAACCCTAAAGTCATTTCGTGGAATAAATGATTGCAATGCTGAAATGTTAACATTAAAATCAATTTCGTGACTTGTGTACATATGCCTAGCCAAGGTGGCTCGCCTTAAAACAGCATCTATTTTGGCAGAATAATCAACTACGTAAAATCTTTTGGTCAGTACTAATTTTTCTTCATCTCCATCTTCATACACCTTTAGCAGATAATTGCCACTAATTATGGGTTTCATGTTGAAATTAGGAAAGCTGTTTTCGTAATGAATGTAGTTTATATAGGTGTTGAAGGAGTTATTGTAAACATTAATAAAATCTGAGTTAAGCCCATCTATGTACTGGTTTGGAAGCAGGCCGCTAGGTTTCCAATTATAATTACAATGTACCACAGTAAATTGGTAATTCTTGGCTTCAGTTCCCAGTTCATCAAAATGCAATTCGAGCATATCGTCAGAACCCAAACGAATTTTAGGATAAGGCTCTTCAGCATCTCTACCCTGAAATAAAACAGTTTTAATGTTGGGGTTGTAAATGGAATCTGAAAGTGAATTTTTTTGTGCCGAAACACCCAATGCGTAGAAAAGCAAAAGAAAGTAAAAACAGGCGGTTTTAATCATGAAAATAGTTTGCTAATGTTGATGTGCTTAACGGCCATTAACAAATATAGTTGCGG
>JAGQWA010000595.1 GCA_020437725.1 Bacteroidota bacterium
CCCATTTTATGTGCGTATTACACAAAACACATGGGTTCGGAGTTCTACCGGCAAGGTATTCGTTCACAAAATCGTCAATAACATAGTCGCCAAATTCGCTACGTATATCTAATATAAAATGTGGAATTTCATGCTCAACGCAAATAGCGCGCGCATCGATAATTGAATCGAGACTACAGCAGCCGGTTTCTTTTTTATTACCGCCACTGTTTTGGTAGTCCCATGTTTTCATGGTAATGCCCACTACATCATACCCTTCTTTCTTAAGCATTATGGCGGTTACCGTGCTATCTATACCGCCACTCATTGCTACTAAAACTTTTCCTTTTGTTGACATTGCTGCAAATGTAGAACCCTTTGAACAGCATAACAGCGTATATGGTTCTTATAAGCATTTTTTGGTCGAAAAGTGCGTTTAATTGCAAATAGAACAAGGTGTATATTCGCACAAAATATACATTTGGTATGAAACGCGTTTGGAGCATATTACCTGTTGCCATTTTCTTTTTAGCCCTAACCGCATGCGGCGAAGGAACCAGAGATTGCCCCGATAGAACGCTTTATAGCGATGTTAACTGCCCAAAAGATACATCGTGGGTTTGTGGCTGCGACGATAGCACCTACTTAAATGAATGCACAGCCAACAAAAAGGGCAGATGGGTGCAGTATGAAGGCAAATGCCAATAATTTTTTCAATTTATTTTTTATAGAATACCTCCATTAAGGTAAACATGGCAATTGCCATGTGTTAAACTTGAGCAACCTTTTAAGCGAAGGTTTAATGCTTAGTCTTGTATAAAACAGTGAATTGTTTTTACTGAAGGGAAAGTATGAAAACTGCTAAGCGATTGGCCGATTCTGTTTTTATATGCATTGGTATTTGCGCCAGCAATGCTCAACATGGTCGTTTACCATTCCGGTTGCTTGCATATGCGCGTACATAATGGTTGAACCTACAAATTTGAATCCGCGCTTTTTAAGGTCTTTACTCAATGCATCAGACTCGGGCGATGTTGCTGGCAAGTCTGACATTGATTTTGGGTGATTCATTAACACCTTTCCATCTGTAAACCGCCAAATATATTCGCTAAAACTGCCAAACTCTTTCTGCACTTTAATAAAGGCTTGGGCGTTGGTTACAGCGGCATTCACCTTCAATTTATTTCTTATAATGCCTTCATCTTGTAAGATGCTTTCAATTTGAAGTTTTGAAAATTTGGCCACTTTTTCAACTTCAAAATCAGCGAAAGCATTTCGGTAGCCTTCTCTTCTTTTTAAAATGGTTAGCCAGCTTAAACCCGCTTGCGCACCTTCTAAAATCAAAAACTCAAACAACTTTTTATCGTCATAAACGGGCACTCCCCATTCTTCATCGTGGTATTTCAAATAAAGCGGATCTGTACCACACCAACCACATCTTTCTAACTTTTCCATAGGCGAAAGGTCTTGAAAATTATGGCTAAAAACCATTTAATCAGTTTTATTTCTGATAAATAATTTTCAATCCAAAACGGTTCATTGAAATAAAGCAGAATGGTTACTTAGCTTATGTAGAAACCCATTTAGCCTTAACAAAGGAAACTGGAAAGTATTCTTAGAAACAGGCTGCATGACACCAGTGATGCAGACCTGGAATATGACAGTGATTTGAGTTATAGGTTAGGCCTAAGCACGCTAAATTACTTGGTGAAAACTCAGGCTAGGTAAAGTACTCAAAGCTTAAATTTTTTAAAAATTTAATAGCACCCGCCTAAAATCTACTTGCCCTGTAAGTAATACTTGGCTCAAAATACTCGTGAAGGTTTTTATCAATTTCGGCTGA
>JAGQWA010000596.1 GCA_020437725.1 Bacteroidota bacterium
TTTATAGCACAAGAAAAAGGTCTTGAGTTTGAATGTACTGTGGCATCTCAAGTTCCAAAATATCTCATTGGTAATCCATACCGCTTAAATCAGATTTTGATAAACCTGTGTAGCAATGCCATTATGCATACACAAAAAGGTGAAGTAAATCTTACAGTTTCTATTGATGCGAATAAATCGGACAAGCTTCATTTTGCCGTAACTGATACAGGTGTGGGCATTGCAAAGGACGATTTGGAGAACATTTTCGGCAATTATGACCAAGCCAGAACCAATGCCATCAGTAATCGTGGCACAGGTTTGGGGTTGGCAATCTCAAAGGAGTTGGTAGAACTGCAAAACGGTAAAATAGGCGTTAAAAGTGAAATAGGAAAAGGTTCAGAATTCTACTTTACCCTTCCGCTCCAAACCGCTCCAAGCGAAATTGGTGAAAAGCTGAAAATTGAAACAGAGTTAGATGCTAGTCCACTAAAAGGTTTAAGAGTGCTGGTTGGCGAAGACAGTCCGTTTAACCAAATTGTTATTAAAGACACTCTTAACCATCTAATTGAAGATGTAACGGTAACCACTGCCGAAAATGGCTTAATAGTGATTGAAGCACTAAAAGAAGACGACTACGACCTAATACTTATGGACATTAACATGGCCGAAATGAATGGCTTTGAATGTGCTAAACAAATACGATCTGCGGTTGATTCACCAAAAAGCCAAATACCCATAATTGCCCTTTCTGCCAGTGTGTATGGCAGAAAGAAACAATCAATTTTTGATGCAGGTATGAATGATTTTATACCCAAGCCGTTTACTCGCGAAGAGCTAATTGGCACTATAAAAAAGCATGTGCTTAATGCTTAATAACCACCTTATGTGTTTCTTGGCCAACTCGAATTAGGTAAATACCTTCTTCAAGAGTTGCACAATCTATTTTGTTGTATTCCTTGGTTAGAATCCCATTACTTATTTCTTTACCCAATTGGTTATAGAAACAGTAATTAGAAAGTTCGCAAATGCCATGTAGCGTAATAAAATCACTGGCAGGATTAGGAAATATAGAAACTTCGCTCGCTTGTTTTTTTGGCTTGAGAATAGATGAAGTCTCAAATTTATATTTCTCATAGTAGTTGCATAATTCTGGCCCGCTAACCAAGCCCCCTATAATGAAAAGAGCATTGTTGGTACGAATCATTCCATCTAAAGCACGAGCAAAATATAGATTTTCTGAAGCTATTTCTTTTGTTGTTAGATTAATGACATCAATTCTATTAAAAGTTTCTTTTGGGTCAACAACCAAGCTTCTTGATGTATTTGATGCCACATAACCACCCATAATAAATAGATTGTTGTTATGAACGGTGGTATGAACATTTCCTCTAGCTTTTGGCATATATATGGTTTCTAGTTCCCACGTTTCTGTGTTAAGAATATCTATTGCATTGCTAGATTGCAAACCAAGCAAATGCCCGCCCGTAAAATAAAATTTACCATTATAATAGCTAGTAGAAATACCCGAACGAGCAATTGAAAGCAATTTGGTATTCCATTCTCTGGTTTCAACATGGTAGATGTCAATTACATTACTCATTGCGCTGTCGTTCATTCCACCTGCGAACACAACATAATTCCCATCAGTTGAGATAGATGTATAAATTCTTGCTTCAGAAAGTGAATCAATAGACCATTGGCCCGAACTTTCATCGTAGATATGAATCTTATTTGTATATCTACCAGAGTTGCCATTTAACTCGGCTACTGCACCATAAACAAAAAGTTTACTGCCCACCTTAACACCTTGCGTTAAGCAAGCAGAAAACGGTTCTTT
>JAGQWA010000597.1 GCA_020437725.1 Bacteroidota bacterium
AATCAATGTTTAAAGAATTATCCGGGTTTATATGCCTAATATCTATGTGAATCAATGACAGATTCCCAATTAGAAGAAGATGTGGTTCATAACCGTTCAATTCAACAAATTTCTTGAATGCAAAATCATAATAATCAAACTCATTTTCACCTTCAATACTTGATTCTTCAGCATATTTTGATGCTAATTCTTTACTAAGAATTAGTTCTGGAAGCTTTGGCTGATGACCTGAAGAATGCAAACCACCATCAGTATCATCAGTGTCCATAGTTTTGATCTCGATTCTGTAAATTAGTGCGCTATTCCCTTGAATCATACCCTGATTCACCATTTTACGGTAAGGTTCATCTTTGGAAACATGGCCTAAATCGAAAAGCACTTTTTGCCAAAGTCTTGAATACAACAAGTGCCCAACCGCATGCTCTGAACCACCAATGTATAAATCTACATCTTGCCAGTAGTTCTCAGCTTCATTTCCAACAAAAGCATTTTTATTGGTTGGGTCCATATAGCGTAAAAAATACCAGCTAGAGCCTGCATAGCCTGGCATGGTATCGGTTTCGCGTTTAATATCGGCACTTGGTTGTGCCCATTCAGTTACTGCTGCTAAAGGCGACTCACCAGTTCCTGTTGGTGTATAAGTTTCAACTTCGGGAAGTGTTAAAGGCAAGTCAGCCGGGTTCATAGCTCGTGGCACGCCATTCACAAATTCTACTGGAAAAGGCTCTCCCCAATAGCGTTGACGGCTAAAGCCAGCATCTCTTAGTCTATAATTTACCTTTCGCTCTCCAATCCCTTCATCTTCAACATATTGAATGGCAATTGAAATGGCTTCTTTAACTTCAAGTCCATTAAGAAAACCAGAGTTGATGAGCTTGCCTTCTTTAGCATGCTATGACTCAGTGGAGATGTCTCCACCCGCAACTACTTCTCTAATGGGTAAGTTGAATTTTTTGGCAAATGCATAATCGCGAGAATCATGCGCAGGAACGGCCATAATGGCTCCAGTTCCATACGAAGCAAGCACGTATTCAGAAGTCCAAATAGGCACTTCTTCGTTAGTAAATGGATTAATGGCATATGAACCAGTAAAAGCACCCGTAACCTTTTTCACTTCGGCCAACCTATCTCTTTCAGACCTTGACTGTACGTAGTTTACGTACTTATCAATTTCGGCTCTTTGTTCTTCAGTAGTTAATAATTGAGTTAACTCACTTTCTGGAGCTACTACCATAAAAGTTGAGCCAAAAATGGTGTCGGGTCTTGTAGTGAAAACTTCGAGTTCTAGGTTTTGCCCACCTTTTAACTTTTCACATTTAACTTTAAACTTCAAAGCCGCCCCTTCACTCTTACCAATCCAATTGCGTTGCATTTCTTTTAAAGGCTCAGGAAAATCAACTTGATTAAGCCCATTCAACAAACGCTCTGCATAGGCGGTAATGCGCAAAAACCATTGGCGCATTTTCTTTTTGGTTACAGGATGGCCGCCGCGTTCAGAAACCCCGTTTATTACTTCATCGTTGGCTAAAACGGTTCCAAGCGCTTCGCACCAATTCACTTCAGAATAAGCCAAATAAGCCAATCTGAAACCTTGAAGAACATTTTCTTGCTCTTCTTCAGAAAAGCCATTCCACTCTTCAGCTGAAAAGCCATTTTCAATTTCAAATCCCTTTGAACCTTGTGCTTTAAACTTTTCAACTAAAGCCTCAATTGATTCTGCCTTATCAATTTCAAGATTATACCAAGAATTAAAAAGCTGAAGGAAAATCCATTGTGTCCATTTGTAATAATCGGGATTACAGGTTTGT
>JAGQWA010000598.1 GCA_020437725.1 Bacteroidota bacterium
TTCTTTTTTTATTTCTGCTATGCTGGCTGCTTTCATATCTGCTTTTTTCTGGCAATGAGTCTAATTGAATCACCTTCTTCAAACTCGGCGTATTCTGTCAACTCAATAATTTCGAAATGGTTTTGGAACAAACCTTTTATTTCTGCCTTTGAATGGTAGTTTACATACATTCCTTTAAAGATTTCGTAGCCTTCGCCTTTCCAAAAAGTGTGGCAAATAAGGCCGTTTTCAGTTAAAGCTGCATGTTGTGTTTTAACACTTGATTCAAGCTCATTGTCAGATAAATGGTGAAGCACTTTGTTAGAATAAATGCCATCAAAAATTGTTTCTGAAGGAATTTGAGCGGCATTTACTTCTAAGAGTTTTGCTTTAGGGTATTTGTTCTCAAGATGTTTTATGAATTCACTTGAATAATCTGAACCTGTTACATGATAGGTTTTAGAAAGTATTTCAAAATCGGTGCCTGGACCAGTTCCAAGCTCTAACAATTTACTATTCTCAGCCAAATATTTTTGAATCTCAGCAATATGTTCTGCACCATTTACATCTTTGGCAAGTTCTATGTATTCTTTTACTGATTCGCTAGTATGGTAGTATCCTTCTTTCATGCTATGTAGCTCGGTTTTTAAGACAAGTCAATCCTTCATTTGAAAATTTGTCGGTGTAATGCAAGCCAACCGAACTGTCATTGTCGGCACATTTGAAAAAGATCAGTTTTTCAGCCACAACAAAATAAGTATAATGGCCTTTTAGCTGCTCATAATTGAAGCTTAAATCAATGGCAAAAATGGCATTGTTGGCAACATTAAAATCGGGCTGTTGCTGTTTGAATTCTTCAAGCGTGGCCATTCTAATTGGCTCAATTTTACGCATGTGTCCACTTTGCCATTCGGCCGGAAGGTTGAAAAAACGCACCTTTTTAAAAATGATGTCAAACTGCCTGTAATAAAACCTGTTTTGGCTGCAAGAAATGCATAGGTTTTGGTTTTTGTATTTATGAATCCAGAATCCATCAAACATGGCGTTACTAGGAAGTTCTGCATTGATTTTTGCTACAATTGCCTGGTTATGTTCTTTTAGATTCATATTGCTATCCAACAATAAAATCAGCAGCCAGTTTTGAATGCAGCATTGTTGTATCTATTAATGGCAAATTATACTTGATGTCTCTCAATAGAATAGGAATCTCTGTGCAACCCAAAATCATGGCTTGTGCTCCGTTTTCAGCGTGATGGTTCATTACCGTTTTGAAATAATTTACAGAGTTTTCTGTAAAAATTCCGCGAGTCAACTCGTTTTTAATAAGCCAATCCATTTGTTGTCGCATTTCGGCAGTAGCCTGAAGCGTTTCAACATCATATTTTTCTCTCAAAGGTTTTGAAATGAAGTCTTCTTCAGTTACCTGAATAGTGCCCATTTGGCCAACGGTTTTAACGCCCAAACGCACACATTCTTTACCAATTGCATCTGCAATGTGCAAAATGGGTACATCTATTTTAGGTTGAACAAAATCATAAACCTTGTGCGGGGTATTGGCGCAAATAATAATGGCTTCTGCGCCAGCATTTATTAGTGTGTTAGAAATTGTGAGATAGTAATTTTCTATTTCGGTCCAATTGTTTCGGCGCATTAGGTCAACATTAATGCTGTAGAGCAGCAGTTCTGGGTTTTTGGGTGGTTGTGGCAACATGGCTTCAACCATTTGGTTGATATTTCTATAGTATTCAATTGTTGAATGCCAAGATGTACCGCCAATTAGACCAAGTTTTTTCATGTTGTTCTCTTATTTTTCAAACCTAAAGAAT
>JAGQWA010000059.1:0-5356 GCA_020437725.1 Bacteroidota bacterium
CAAGTTAAAAGCGGATTTAGAATAGAAGTTGGTTCCTGAAAAACCATGCCAACTTGCTGAGCAATAATGGCCTTCAGTTGCTTGGTCTTGGTGCCAGAAAATGATTGTCTATTTTCATTTTGATAAACAGAAATTTCCCCTTCTGATACAAAGTCTAAGATTTTTGGCAACGAAAGAGTGGCCAAAGCGGCCATCATAGATTTACCCGAGCCAGATGCACCCAAAATACCCAGTCTATCACCTTCGGTAACATCCAAATTCACTGAACGAAAAAGCTGGTTTGCTTCCCGATTTTCTCGAATGGCAAACGAAACATTTTGTAATTGTAGAATTGGCTTTTGGCTCACGGAGCAAAGAAAACCATATTGTGTTTAATGAGAGCGCCAATATTTAGCCGTACTACCTTTGCGGCATGCAACTAAATCTACACGATACCATAGCTGCCATTGCCACGCCAATTGGTGTTTCAGCCACGGGAACCATTCGCGTTTCGGGAGATAAAGCCCTTGAGTTGGTGAGCCAAGTTTTTAAAGGCAAAGACTTGGCTAAACAAGATGGTTATACCATGCATTTTGGTAGAATTATGGCTGATAATGGTGATGTAATAGACGAAGTAGTTGCTGGGGTTTTCAAAGCGCCAAAGTCTTACACAGGCGAAAATGTAGTAGAACTAAGCTGCCACGGTAGCCCGTATGTTTTGCAACGTGTTTTGGAGCGTTTGTTAGAAGTAGGCATAAGACAAGCTGGCCCAGGCGAGTTTACCAAACGTGCATTCTTAAATGGAAAGTTAGATTTAAGCATGGCCGAAGCCGTTGGTGATCTCATTGTATCAGAATCGAAAGCGGCACATCACAGCGCCATTTATCAATTAAAAGGGGGAATTTCTGAAAAGATTAGAGCCTTGCGAGAAGAATTGGTTTCGTTCACATCTTTATTAGAGTTGGAGCTCGATTTTGCAGAAGAAGATGTAGAATTTGCCAACCGAGACAAGTTCTTGAATTTATTATCGGGCATTGAAGCCGAAGTAGAAAAACTAATAAACTCTTTCGGCACGGGAAAGATGATTAAAGAAGGCGTTACAGTAGCCATTGTGGGCAGGCCAAATGCTGGAAAATCGACTTTGTTAAATGCATTATTAGACGAAGAACGCGCCATAGTTTCAGACATTGAAGGCACCACTCGCGATTATATTGAAGACACTGCTAGCATAAAAGGATTCTTGTTTAGGTTTATAGATACCGCAGGCTTGCGCGAAACAGGGGATGAAATTGAAACCATTGGCATTGCCAGGGCTTTAGAAAAAGCCAAAGGAGCGCATCTAATTATTTATTTGTTCGATGCCAACAAGCTATCAATAGAAGATGTGAAAGCCGATTTAGCACAGTTTCCTGATGCATTGGTTTTAGCCATTGGTAATAAAACCGATTTGCTGTTTGAAAAGCCAAAGAACTTAGAAATAGACCAAATTCCGGTTCATTATCTATCAAGCAAAAATGATAACGACGTTGAAGAATTGAAAGATTTCTTGCTATCCCAATTAGGTTTAGAAACTGAGAACAAAGATTTCAGTCACATTACCAATGCGCGACACTACCAAGCTTTGCAAAGCATCAAGTCATCTATTCAAAGCGTTTTAAACGGCTTCAAATTGGGTCTTTCATCAGAGTTTGTTGTGCAAGACATCCGCCTAGCCCTAGACGCCATGGGCGAGATAACCGGTGAAGTAACAAATGATGAAATACTCGGTACCATCTTTTCGAAATTTTGTATCGGAAATGAGTGAGACTCGAAATCTTCGATTTCGCAAGTCGAACTCATGCTGACATGCGACGAAAGGAGCATCGTCAGTATCTTCACAATGGTTAGCACAATCCATCTTCGATTTCGCAAGTCGAACTCATGCTGACATGCGACGAAAGGAGTATCGTCAGTATCTTTCCAAAGTTTAGCACTCATTATCTCCGATTTCGTCAGTCGAACTCATGCTGACATGCGACGAAAGGAGTATCGTCGGTATCTTTCCAAAGTTTATCACTCATTATCTTCTGTTTACCAATTCTCCGAGTTCAAATTATTTCAATCCAAAAACCCGAATTTCGAAAACATGAAAAACCTTTGGGTAAGTGGCATTGTAATCTGTTTATTGTTTGTGGGTTTTGGTTCCAAAGCCCAAACTCCATTTCATCCATACATTTTGGAAGATTCAACCGAGGCTGAAATTCTATTGTTATCAACTGATACCCCTATTTTATATGCATATTCAGGCTACTGGGGCAATAATGACTCTACGCTAAAACACTTGTTATTTTATGGTCATGAAAGAATGGACGGAATTGAGATTTATGCATCAGTAATGTTTTTTGATAACAATGGTAGAGCCTTGCAGCAGTTCGTTGATTTCTCTTTTGCAGGATGTGGTTCGTACCCAGAAAACTCTGGTTTGAGTGATGTTTTTACCCACGACCTTGACAGCAATGGAACAGCTGAAGTTTTTATAATTGCTGGTGGTGCCATAAGGTGCGAAAGCGAGTATGAAAGGGAAAACCCTGAAACCGGCGAATATGAAACGGTTTATACCATGGCTACCTGCGATTATTACACCTGCACCATATTAAAAGAAAACAGTGAAACAGGTTTGCTCGAGTATTATCGCTTTATTGACAAAGTAGGAGAATATTACCCTGATGATTTGTCTATACAAGAAAGATTGAAGCACATTTTGGGTGAATGATATGTTGTATAACTCCCTCGAAAATTAGATTGATATTCTGCTAAAATTCTTTCTCATAAGTTGTTAAGGCTAACATTGCCTTTGGTATTCTAGATATTTTACAAACGGATGATAGGGTGGGATGCATTTTAATGATGAATTAATTGCGGCTAACGAACGGTTAAAAGCAAGCGAAGAGCGATTTAGGGCAGTTATAGATAGCGCGGGCGATGCCCTGTATATTCATGACTTTGATGGCAAGATTTTACAAACCAACAAAAGGGCTCAGCAAGATTTAGGTTATACTGAACAAGAATTTAAAAACATGACGGTAATGGATGTTGATTCTGATTACCCCAATGTTGAAGACCTGAGACACTTGTGGGCTGCTCTTAAAGATGGAAATCAAATTGCATACGGGCACCATAAACGAAAAGATGGCTCCATTTTTCCCATTGAAGTGCATTTGTCAACTTACTCAGACGAGAATGGCACCAATATAGTAGCCGTGGTTCGTAACATTTCTGAGCGACAAAAAATGGAGCAAGAGCTTATTAGAAAGAACAAGGAGTTGCAAAACTTTGTGTACATCGTTTCGCACAACCTTCGGTCGCCTGTTGCTTCATTGCAGGGTTTAACTTCCATTCTTAACTATAGTAGCAATAGCGATTCAACGCCTGAAATGAGTAAGGCGGTTAAAATGATTGAGCGATGTGTAAACAAACTTGACGATACGCTAAAAGATTTAAACCAATCTCTTTCATACCAAAAGAATAATAGTGTAATTGAAGAGGTTGAAGTTAGGCCGTTAATTGAATCTATACTAGAGCTTTTAAATGGTGATATTGTTGAGCACAAAGCCCAAATTAAACTTGACATTCATCTCAACTGTGTTGGAGCGGTAAAAGCTTATTTGCACAATATCATTTTTAACATGGTGCTCAATGCCATTAACTACCGAGACTATAATAAACCGCTAAAAATTGTCATTAAAGCTTACAGCGATTCTGATAATAAAATAATAAGTGTAGAAGACAATGGAATTGGTATGGAACTATGCAATTCAACCAAAGACACCATTTTCCAAATGTATGGCCGCCATAGTAACAGAGTAGGCAAGGGCTTAGGCCTTTATTTGAGTAAAATACAAGCAGAATCTATGGGTGCCCAAATTACCGTTGAAAGCCAATTGGGCAAAGGCAGCAGCTTTAGTTTGGTGTTTCAAAACTACCCGCATTAATTAACCTTAAGTGAAACTAAGCTCCAAAAACCGCAAAAAGCCATTTTTCATCAAACAGCAGCTCACTTTTATCATTGTGCTAGCTTGTTTGCTCGTAGCAGTATTTATTACAGAAGCCGTGTTGCGTTCGCAACTACCAAATGCAGAAGATTTAACCACACTTAAAGTAAAGCTGAACGATGTGAAGATTAGTGCTGACAAAACCACGTTCACATTTGAAGCAGCGAATGAGCAAAAACACATATACATTGATGGTGACATTAAAAAACTGGTTTCGGCCCATTTTAATGACAACAAGGCTCATTTAGAAGCAGATAGCTGTTTTATTAGTTTGTCTGAAAAACACCCAGGCGTTTTATTAGGTCTCGAAATTGAGAATCAATTCGTTTTTGGATTACAAGATTATGAGTTTTCGCAAGATTTAAAAACCAAACCCTTCATTAGTTTTGGTAAAGTATTTCTAACAATGCTGCTAATAGTAAACCTTGCCAAGCAATTTTATAAAATAAAAGAGTCTAAAATTAGACACAAGATTAAGCGCCAAATTTTAGCGTATAAAAATGCCTGGGAACTGGGAAAAGATGAATACCAGCTAAAAATTGATGGATTTACGGTTTATGTAAATCACATAATTTATTTTGACGTGCCGATTAGTGAAGAGTATGAAGGTGGAAGAGACAACAAAAACTACTTTGAAATATACATTCAAGTACCTGAAGAAATTGTAGAGCATAATTGGGTTTGGCTGCGCAGCAACTATAAAACCGAAGCAGAAGATGGTATTACTTATGTCCCTTTAACTCATAAGCCCCTTTTAGGAATGCTCAATTTTGATGATGCGCTGAAGAAGATAAGAGAAACTTTGGCTGAGTTGAAGGAAGGGATTATCGAAGAGTAGACTGCTCATACCTTTAACCCAAACTCAAAACTTTTGCCTTCAACACCGTTTATGATTGGCGCTACTTTGTGTACGCCGCTATAATAAACACGAGTGGTTATGGGCTTAAAATGTTGTTTTCTTTCTATAGGAGTAGTGCTGTTGGCTTCATACTCTTTCTCGCTTATTTTAAACACCTTTTTGCTGTACTTTCCACTCTTAATAAGAAAGTAAATGGCATATTCTAAACGCACCCTAACGGGTTGGCGACAAGTGTTTTTTATATCAAAATGGAAAGTTAGATACTCACCTAGATTTACGTCGGGATTTTCAATTTTGAAATTCTCGATTTTCAGTTCTTCTGAAGCCCCATAACCAAAGAGACGCATCATTTCTTGGTTGCCTGCCTTTAAAAGCGTTCTGGCGGCGTGTTTCACCACCCAATCGGTTTCTTTGGTTTGGCCCATCCATTGTTTTGCAATGTCAATTACTAATTGTGGATGGTCTTTAGAAATGTCGTTCAAGTTGT
>JAGQWA010000059.1:5366-11997 GCA_020437725.1 Bacteroidota bacterium
ACTTCTACGAACGTATTCTGATGTATCGTTCTTAAGAGCTTCCAATACAGGCAAAATAGGAGATGGGTCTTTTTTGAAATCGGTTAATGCCATTCCCCAAGGTAGTCTAGGTCTAGAACCTTCAGAAGCCAAACGGCGCACATGCTCATTTTCGTGGTTAGTCCATTTTATGATAGTTGACACCAAATAATCAGGATACTTTTTAAAGAATGGCCTAATGCCAAATTCGCAACTGCTCAATTGCGTGATGGTTTCCATTGCTTTTACCGATTCAACTTTATGTTTTAGTCCATACACTTCTAAATAGTCTGGAATAAAAATGTAGGCCAGCGCATCATTACCCTGAACTTTGCCAATTAGTTGTTCCGATAGTTTAACCAAGGCTCCAAGGTCTTGCAGGTAGTTGCCACTCATGTGCGCATGCAAAATCTGTGTGGTGTGTCGCATTCTTTGCTTAAGCTCAAGACTTTCCCAGTGGCCGTTCATTATTTCTGCCAAGAATCCTTTATTGTTGAATTCATTATAGACTGAACTAAGCTCAACTGAGAATTCTTTATAGAAACGCTTGTTATAAATGTTTTTAAAGGGTTCCAACTGAAATTGGTTTTGGCTTACACAAGCTTAATGAAGATTCCTGGATTCAATTCATTCTAAGTACTGCTTATCTTCGCTTTGTATTTTTTTACATTTCAAAAAGGCAACATGAAGGTTTTATTTTCTATACTTAGTTTCATCATTCTTATTTCGTTCACATCAAAGGCTCAAAAAGGGCTAGATTTTGATGGTTCTGATGACTATGTACAAACCACCTACTCAGGCATTTCTGGTAATAACCCCAGAACTGTTGAAATGTGGATTAAGGCCAATTACCTTCAAAAGCAGCAGGTAATGTTCGATTATGGCGATATGGCCACCGGCACCAGATTTACTTTTAACATGATTGATGGTAAACTGCGAATTGAAGCTGGTGGAAACGGTGTTACTGGAACAACCCGAATAACCGATACAACTTGGCACCATGTTGCTGTAACTTATAACAATAGCGCTTCACCTAATTTTAGAACCTATATAGACGGGGTTGTGCAAGACAGTTTTAACCTAACAGTTACTATTAACACTGCAAGTAAAAACAGTGTAATGTTTGGGCGAAGAAATGATGCTACCAATTATTATTTTGGTTCAATGGACGAAGTTCGCATGTGGAACTACGCCCGTAGCCATGCGCAGATTAAAAACAACTATCAAAAAGAATTATGCGACCAAGAACCAGGCCTAGTTCTCTATCATAAAATGAATCATGGAGTTGTTAATGGAAATAATAGAAACATAACCACATCTATAGACTATAGCAAGAATGGTGATGATGGAACCTTGAATAATTTTTCTTTAACAGGAAGTAGCTCTAACTGGGTGTCTGGAAAATCATTAACAACTGGCTCTAAAACTGCAAGTTTTTCTGATTTTGGGTGCGATTCATATACAACACCTAGCGGTAAAACTTATACCCAATCAGGCACTTATAAAGACACTTTTGATAGCTACATGGGATGCGATTCTATTATAACCATTAACCTAACAGTTAAAACCACACCAACCAAAACCATTAATGTTAAGGCATGTGACTTTTACGTATCGCCAGCTGGTAAATACATTGTTAGGTCTGGAACATATAAAGAAAGAATTAAGGTAAATGGCGATTGCGATACCATTCTAACCATTAATGCCCTAATTGGTGATGCTGAAGTTTATGATACTATTCGACCAACAGCCTGCCAATCATATACTTCTCCAAGCGGAAAGTTCGTATGGGATTCAGCTGGACGATATACCGACACTTTACAAACCTGGTTGGGTTGCGATTCTATTATAATTGTTTATTTAACCTTGCTGCAAAATACTGGTTCAACAAGTGCTGCTTCATGCAGCCCTATTACTTCGCCAAGCGGCAAATATGTTTATTCTACAAGTGGAATTTATTCTGATACGCTCACAAATGTTTCAGGTTGCGATTCGGTAATTACTGTTGAAATTACCATTTACGAAGCCACCACCAGCTCAATAGATTTATTTGGTTGTACTGAAGTAAACAGCCCAAGCGGTATTTATACTTACACAGCAAACGGAACTTATACCGATACCATTCCTAATAAAAATGGTTGCGATTCTATTATAACTGTGAATATTAGTCTGGGCGAAGCCAGATCTAGCATTAGCTTAACCGGTTGCAACACCATTTTATCTCCGAGCGGAAAAGTGTATTATAATACAAGTGGCACTTATCAAGATACTTTAGCCACAAAACAGGGTTGTGATTCTATCTTAACCATTAATGCCACGGTAAACAAATCTCATACTACCAATTGGAGTATTGGCGCTTGTGAGAGCTACACTTCACCTAAAGGAAATACATGGACTGTTTCTGGTAAATACATTGATAGTTTTAAAACAGTTGCTGGTTGTGATAGCTTGTTAGAAATTGACTTGGTGATTGACAAAACGCCAGTGGCCGATTTTTCAGATAGGTTTAACTCCATAAATAATACTTACGAGCTGGAAGCCAAAGTGCCTAATTTGGTTTACAACTGGTTAGAATGCACAGATTCGGGTAAAATTTCCTTGAATGCTGGTTCAACCAGAAATTATGTGGTTGATACTACCCGCAGCATAGCGTTGGTGGTTTCTAGCGGCGCTTGTTCTGATACATCTGAGTGCAAAGACTTTGAAATTGTTTCAGTAGGAAAAATTGCTTCGCAAGAAATAGCTATTTATCCCAATCCAAATAATGGTGATTTCGCTATTGAATTACCAGAGAGTGAAACGGCATCTGTTAGGATATACAATTCAACCGGAAAACTTGTTTATAGCCAGCAGGAGCAAGGTGGTTTAATATATGTTCAAACCGCTTTTGAGCCTGGGGTGTACGTGCTAAAAGTAATAGGAGAATCTATGTTTGGGCACAGTATTTTGGTGGTTGAGTAGGGTTTATAAATCTTCAACATATCTCAATAACCACGATTTCAGTGTTTTGAAATACGGGTTTTCTAGCCGTAACATGTCTTCAACTAGAATATCAATTTTGTCAAGATGGTCATGAATTATTGCGTGTAACTCTTTAGCATTTTTAACCCTGAAATAATCACTTATTTTTTTTCCAGATTTTTTCGTTGCCTTTTCAAGCCACTCTTCAAGCCTTGGACAAATAACAATTACATGATTGTTATTATCATCTTTCAGCAGTTGTAGATCATGAATTTGATCAATTTTTGTCATTGCTTTAAGATAAGTTGGTTGAGCTTGAAAAGGATCTTCATCAACAATCCCCAGGTTGCCGCTTTTCTTCCGCAGAAAATTAATTACTCTGCCCTTGTCATTACAATGTTTTGGTTTTTTGTTGCCATCAGATAATAACCAAATCAAATGTTGGTCTGCATAACATTCAGTGAGAAATGGCATTATGAAAGTCTCTCTAATTCATAAAAAATGTCTGACCCCATCTCCAGCATATCACCAAATAATCTAGGATTGATTGATGTTGCCCTTGTTTCAAAATCAATCATTTCTGTTTTTACTATATTCAAATCCTTTAAAGGAGTCTTTTCAATTAGGCTCATCAATAAATAGGGGCTATGAGTGGCTATGAAGTATTGATTAGATTCGTCAGCCCCAATTAGTTCTGCCACCATTTTACTATAAAAAGGAAACGTGTTTGCTTCGGGTTCGTCGAAAATGAGAACCGAATCCTTGTTGCTTTCAATAGCAAGTCTCATAAATGCATATCGTCTTAGGGTTTCTGATGTCGTATGGTATGGATAAGAATATAGCTCATCATTTTTGTCTTTTACGATTTCAATCTCTTTTTGAACTGGTTTCATAACCAAACGAAATCCTTTTTGGGAGAATATTTCACTTACTATTTTTTTCAACTTAGGGTTTGAAAGCAATAAATAGGGCAGATTCTGTCCAAAAGGTGGAGCTAAAAAAGGGCGATGATCTTGACTAAAAGTGTCAAGGTTTTTATAAGAGTAATATTTAAATGATGTATTGAAAATATCATTAGAATCGCTTACATATCCACTTGCATTTACATTGGCAGTTGCAAGTATTTTATCTCCCTTTGTATATTCAATCTTAAAAAGGTTACTTTGATTAGTTTGGCTAATTTGAAATCCTAATAAATTGGTATTTAGACTAATTGGATCATTATAATTTGAGTCAAAAGCAATATTTGAAATATCCTTCGCTCTGGTAATCTGATCCTGAAAATTAGTAGAGTTTACTGATAAATAGAATAAAGACTCTAGGATGTTGGATTTACCTGAATTAGGTTCGCCAATAAATATGTTCACGCGTTTAGTGTCAATCTTGATGTTCTTAACTGACTTAAAGTTTTGAATTTTAAGCCATGACACAAACTGGTCCTGATTTTCCATATTTACGAAAATAGGGGCGTTTTTGTTTAACTGCATTGCCAATTAGTTATCTCCCAATCTCCACCAACTGCAAACCACTGCCTTCTAATAGAAACTTGGCCATGTAAACCTGGCCATTTTTATGAGTGAAAAGTGGTGTGGTTTGGTTCATTTTGCCATAATCGCCAAAGCAATTGCTGTAAGGTGTTCTTTCATTTGAAAGGCTAAACGACTTTACTTTTTTGCTATTATATTCATATTCTATAGGAATGATTTTAATAGCGTTGCTAGATTTTAAATCATAGAGCATTAGCATTTCTTGCCATTCGCCATTACGCGCATTGTTTTCGGTTGCACCCTTTGGTCTGGGGTCAATTCTTCTAAACTTTACAAGCAATTCATCATTTCCCAAATAAGCAATAGACACTTTCTGTTCATCAAATTTTGGAGTAGTTGTGAGCCTAAACGACTTGGTAACGTTGCATGTGGTGTCAAGAAATGTCAAGAACAAATCATTGCATTTTGACTTACCGTAGGTTTGGTCTTTAACGCCATTTACTTTAAACTCAGTGGTATAAGCAAAAAGCACATTGCCGTCAGCCAATATGGGCGGGGCAAAGTCGGTGTCAAACACATAATTATCGCCAATTTCACCAGGGAATTTCGAAAAACTGCCTGTTTTGGCATTGTGAATTCTCCAATTGTATGCTTCTCTTGCAACAGGATAACTTCTTTCTAAATTAATAGCACGTGGATAGGCATCGCCCAAAGCCATTCGGTAGAATTTCTCGCCATCAAAAATCAATTCTTGTGCAAAAGAGTGGCTCACATCCCAAGTGCTGTTTAATGCATAATAATCGTCGTTTTCGTACATTAAAACCCCTTCTGGTGTAAGGGTTAAAAACACGTCGCCTTGGTGTGTAACCCTGTCTGGCCATTTTCTGTAACTGGCAAAATATACGGCATAATATTCGCCGCTCCATGCCAGGCGTGTACTAGACTCGCCCCAGTAGGCAAACCGTTGGTCGCCAACTTTTTCAATATTGTCTATACCCATTAAGTGAGTGCTCCATATTTTTTCTTGCTTATAGTTGTATTTCTCTAAATACAAGTGGTGGTAGCGCAGCCTTCCTTCTAACATGTTGGGGTGCGAAATGAGCACTACAAAACCATCTTCATGGGCATAAGCATCATATATTTCGCTGGTTCCAAAATCATATTCTTTTACTATTTCACCCTTTAGGTTTAATTGAGTCAGTTTATGCTCTTCGGTAATATCAGGCCATAATAAAAATAAGTCATCCCCAGGCCCTTGTCGTAGCATGGGTTGTGCCCCTTCATTACCCACCATAAAACGTTGGTCGTTGTTGGTAAAAACTTCAAATTCCAAACCAGAAAGGTTAGGCTCAAGTAACTTACCATCAGCAGTTTGGGCATTTAGTTTTACGCCTTGTAAAATTTGGGTAAGAAACTCAATGGCATTTTGATAGTAATAATCGCTTTTATCAATTTCAAAGTGTAGGTAATAATCTTCGGCAGCATCTATAAAAACATGTGCTTGGTATTTTATGTCCTTTCTTTTACCGCTTTGGCCATAATACACTTCGGTTTTAGTGCTAATTTCTGGTGCTGAAGACAGGTCAATTTTGGCAATTTCAATTTCAGGAGACTCCAAATCTTTTATGAGTTCTGCTTTTTTGTCTTTGAGCACAAACCCAAAATTCAAAGTTTGAGAATAGACCGTGCCACTAAACAAGTGCTTTTTTAAATGAGTAGAACCCCATGTGCTCGAGACTTTTCCGTTTAGCGGAAAAGTGATTTCTGTGTTATAACCTTTGTAAACAGTGCCTTGGCACCAACCATTTACCGAAACCGATAAGAGCAATAATCTGCCCAAAATTCTAAATACCTGCATAAACTTCTAACCCAAATGCTGGTTGGGAAGGTATTAATGATTAGTGAATGAGTTGAAAGTTGAATTAGAAAATTTAGCCAGCTTGCGAAAATTCAATTTAGTTAATTATTTTCAAGCCATGGTGTTTTATGCCTGGCTAAAAGGTAAGGCCTATCATAAAGACAGCTACGAAGTATTGATGGGGTGGGTTGGGGCTGATAATGAAATGCAGTAATGAAAAAGGGTTACGTCTATATACTATCTAATAAAAAACGAACCGTTTTATACATTGGGGTAACTAGTGATATTGAACGAAGGATTTTAGAAC
>JAGQWA010000005.1 GCA_020437725.1 Bacteroidota bacterium
TCATAAAGAATTCCTTCTACATTTACATAAAACCTATCTAGCAGGCCAATGGTTAAATAAATAGGAATTTTACTGGCATTTTGGTAGCTATAACCTAACGTAATTTTTGAATTTTGAGTAGCATCTAAGGCCCCTTGAAGGCCCGGTGTATTTAATAACAATGCCGAAAATTTATTGGTATTATCTAGTCCATACTTTAAAGCAGCCCTTCCGCCTAAAGAAAAACCTTGAAGAATAATGTGGTCTACGTTAATAGAATAATTTGTAATGGCATCTTCAATGCAAGTATCTATAAAATGCTCGTCGCCTGCGGGTGTGTAGAAATCGCCAAAATAGTCGTCGCCACCGTCTGGGCAAATAATAATGGTATATTCAAATAAATTTTGATACCCTTTCTCGGTAAGCAAATCAACATAATGCGCACTGTTATCGCCAATACCATGCAAACCCACTATTAAGTGATATTGCTTTGAGCTATTGTAATTGCTAGGCACATAATAGGAAACCGTTCTACTTTCTGAATTAAACGACAATGATTTTTCGAAATACCCGGTTTTTTGAGCAAATACTGTGGTTGTATTTAATACCAAGAATAAGAGTAGCAATTTTTTCATAACAGAGGTTTGGTGTGAAAATAGTTAGATTTATACAGGTGAGATGTATCGTTCACTAAATCAGACTGGTTAGTTAACACAATAAATTAAAATGGGCTGATTAAAATCTTATTTTTGGTTTAACAACCAATCTTTAAGAATAATGAAAACCAAGAATATTTTAGGAGCAATAACCATTACGGGCGCACTATTTTTTACTGCTTGCGATGGAGTAAATATAACCAACCCAACCCCTTCGTGTACCGAAAACGACAAACAAGACTATAATACATTTATAGAAGCATCTAGACAGTTTGAAATAGCTTTTGGCGACCTGCGCGACGCAGCCTTTAACAGTGAAGATTGGCCTGCAAGTGCAGATGAATTGAATACTGTGAAAAATGATTGTGAAAACGCCAGGGTAGTACTTGAAGATTTCTGCCAAGAAATTCAAGACGCGCTAATAAATACCATTAACGATAATCCTTCTTTACAATTAATGATGACCAATGCCGAAATTGTTAATCACTTTGGCATAGCTATTCAGAATCAAGTAGATGTAGATGCATTTAAGACAGGAGCCCTAAATGGAGAAGTTAAAATTGGAGATACCGTGGTGGTTTATTTGGGCGAAGAACACTTACCCTTCTCCAAATCGGGTAAAATTGACCAATACAACGAAGTAATTATCGAAATTCTGGGTGGCGACTATAAATTACCAAAACGCAACTCGCTGCATTATTGTGCTATTGATGCCTTTCCTGTGTTAATTGCCAATCAAATGCAAAAAGCCCAAGCAGGTAATATTGAATCAATGGCATTTCTACAAAAAATTGATCCATTAATGTTAGATTTTAAAACCTATATTAATGCGGTACCCACCACCATTAATTAGGTTGGCTATATTCTATTCAATTTAACCTAAGCGGTTTCTTGTTAATCTTTTGCATGTAGTTAAACCAGCAATTTAGTAGAACAAATTACTGGCGTTAAACCATTGTTTGGCTTATTAAAATTGGCCGGTCTGCTATTCATAACAAAAAGCGGTTGTTTATTACAATTATTCAGTTTCTATTGCTTGCCAAACAAGTTTTTGCACCATCTTCACTTATTCAAAGTGCAAAGCTGATTTTATGGGTGGGGATCTAATTGCAATTAAAAAGATGTATCCCATTTCATAAAAACTTGCTTTCATAAAGTTTAAGTTTATGAGAAGGTTCCATTTTCTTTTACCTTTTACCATTCTATTTCTCGCCATTTGCAGCAGCCCAGTTAAGGGCCAAAACAGCGTGTATTTTAATGGCTCGGCTCGTGCTGACATTCTTACGCCATTTTACACTGCCGATAAAATTCACTGTGTAGAAGCCTGGATAAGACCAAGCCAGTCAACAAGCACTATGGTGTTTTGGAGTTATAACCAAATTAGATATACCGAACAATGGCATGGTGGAATAGATAGTTATATGGAGCGTTTCCTTGAAATAGGATTAGACAACATGCAACCCTATATAAAGATTAATAATGATCATGTTCATAAAGCAAGCACATCAGTTCCTGGAAATGTTTGGAGCCACATAGCCGTAAACTACGAAAAAGACCTATGCGAAATCTATATAAATGGTAAACGCGTATATCAAAAAACCAATATGAACGAAGGCGTTACCGGTAGTTATTATAACGAACGCTCTATTGCTTTTGGAGCCGTTGCAACCTCTACGCACGAACCATGGGACGAAAGAGAACACTATTGGAATTGGAGCCATTATTATAACGGTTATATGAGCGATGTAAGGGCGTGGAGCGTAACACGTACCGCACGAGAAATTTTCGAAAACAGATATAAAGAGCTAGGAGCCACAAAGAACTTGTATTCAGAATATTTAATGGATCAAGTATCAAGCACTGGAACTTTGGTAGATAATGTGTTTGATGCTAAATATCGCAACTCACCTTATTACCACACTTTGCCCGCATTAATTAGCACCAACACCTATGCAACCAGTAATCAATATCGCTATTATAGCTGGTGGACTCATATTGATGGATCATCGAGCAAAGTAGGATTAAGCACGGCGCTTAAACCATATAACCTATACGGCTATGGGGCAATTACCAAAAATTCAAATCATTTAAAAGCCAAGGGCATACGGGCCTATACCAAAAAGCAAGGGGGCATTATTTCTGACGATTACGAAGGCCTTTGGGCAACCACATATCCTTATTCACTGTCTGGTAGGCAGTATAATAAAGGTTTAATTAACCTTTTTAACACAAACCTTAATGCCCAATATCTTGGCCTTAGCGATAACAACTGGGATTTTGTTTACGAGAGTAAAGATCAAATTAATGGGCTGGTAGATCTTTTTCTCTATGTACCCGACCTAAGAACCAAAGATTATGACGATGGAGATTACACTTTTCAACTCATGCATGCAGAACCAAGCAAGTTGCAGTTTATTCCGGTTGCTACATATGGTTTGGGTTTTACCATGGGCGATACCCTTCAGGTAAGAATGTCAAGCGAAGATCTTAAAACAGGTGTTTATACCATTGGCATTTCTACCTACGTTCCGGGCAGGGCAATTTCACTAAATGGCAAAGACAACTATGTTAGCGGCAGAAACTTAGATTTAACAGGCCACTTTACCATTGAATTTTGGGCCAAAGCCAGCGAAGCCGTAAGGCAGCCCCTTTTTACACACGATTCTATTTCTGATAATACCGGAATTTACCTTGAAATTGATGGGCAAAATGAAAACTTAACCGTTTACATAAAAGATGAGCAGTTTACCTATAACAACCCATTTTTTTTAATTACAGAATGGGGGCATTATGCGCTTAGTTATGATAAAAATGCCCGACAATTTGATCTTTATGTAAACGGCTACCACGCTAAAACCTTTACGCCTACCAATGCTTATTCAGGCAAAAAATCTTTCTATCTAGGCATGAAGAATAAAAAGGGTTTCAATACCTATTTTCATGGAGAAATAGATGAGTTTAGGGTTTGGAAAACGGTAAGAACCAAAAACCAAATTCTTGCTGAAATGCAACATGCCATAAAAGCAGGTAATAGCGATCTTATACGCTATCATAGGCTTGACCTTGCAGATTATCCACTAAAGAGAATACCCGACAGAAGCTTAACATTAGAGCCAGCCACACTAAATAGAGGCACTATTATAAATTCAGATGTTGACCTCATAGCTACTGAAGAAAGCGTAATAAATGGCGGAAAATCTATGGTTTTTAACGGTTTAGATGAATATGCACACGCAGCCAATATTCAAGCTTATAACAGCACACAAGAGTTTTGTGTTGAAGCTTGGATAAAACCAACCTATTCATCAAACACCTATCATGGTAAAATTATTTCGCAACAAATAAATGAAAAAGGCAATCGCTTTGAACTGGCTGTAATAAATCAAAAACTTACCTTTAGCTACGACGCCCCTTCAGGAACAGAGCTTGAAAAAGTTGAAACTGGAGCCATTATAGAAAATAATAAATGGTATCACGTTGCAGCTAATTACAAAAACAAGAAAATAACCCTTTTCGTAAATGGAGTGCCCACAGCAACAAAAACATCAGTCAATAGAATATCTGAGGGAACTGGCAACCTCTTTATTGCCGGCGACCCATATAACAGTAACCAGTTTTTTAAAGGCGAAATGGACGAAGTGCGCCTTTGGAACAAAGCCAAAACTGTTGACTCTATTATTATAAATAAAGCCCTGCCTTTAACCGGTATGGAGCCTGGATTGGCTGCACTTTACAATTTTAACCGACAGATTAACAAACAATTAATAGACCTAAGCGGGCATAGAAACAATGCAAATTTGAGCAAATCTGCCACCTTGGTAGCAGCCACTTGGGGCGCTAATACCGATTTAAATTTGCTTACTAGAACCCATAAAAACCGAACCTATAAAACTGGTTTAAGAATAAGCACCAAAAACTATTTTGAAAGCGGCAAAAACGACATTTTGGCTTTTGGACATTATGATGAGAAAGCCAAAGTAGAAGTGCGAGAAATTGGTGAAACCAAACAATTTGCATTAACCCGAACCTGGTATGTTACCAAATTCGATGATTCTAGTAACTTTTCTGGCGATTTTAAATTTCATTTTGTGCCCAACGAAATGGGTGCCAGTCTTGCAAATTATACCGATAAAATACCCACTGTTTTTTTTAGAAGCGACGTTAATAATGCCTTTACCGAAATACAGTTCAGCGCCATTGAAATTACAGACTCTAATATAGTTGTGGCCGATGTTAGCAGTGGCTCTTTGCAAAGTGGCTATTATACTTTGGGTTTTAAAAGTAACTACCAAGGCAGTGCCATTGGCTTTACAAAAGGCAGCCAGCCATTAAAAAATTCTGACAGAACCATTCAAAATCATTTTATAAGAAGAAACACCAGCTTAACATTTGAATTTTGGGTTTCGCCAACCAATTTGCCCACACATGATGTAAGCTTATTGTCAATTTCAAGTTATAGTAATCCGTTTCCTGGCTTAACCACCGGCGGTAGATTCAACATTTACCAGAAACAAAACACAAACGAAGTTTATGCCCAACTAATAGACTATAAAAACAGTGTTAACAGTTCCATTAAATTAGGAAACTTAAAACCAAACGCCTGGCAGCACCTCAGAATTGATGTGCCACACAACCCACCATCTGAAAAATTTAAAACCTATATAAATGGGGCTTTAGCAATCGATACCAGTTTAAACTATGAATTTTATAATATAGCTGCCGTAGAATCTAATTTTTATTTTCAAATAGGAGATTCGGTTAAAACCGATACCCTTAAAATAGATGAATTTAGATATTGGGAAACTAGAGAATACGGACGGCATAGAGATGGCCAAGACCCAAATATTTGGAATAAACTTATTAGCCCATCTAAATACTATATTGATTTATACTACGACTTTAACACTATAGATCTTCTACTTCCCGGAAATTGGTCGTACATAACAGAATCAAACAGGTTTAACTACAAAGCTGGCTATGCGTTTGTAAACTCAAAAAGAGCCAAGGGAGTACCTGCAAATTGGCCGGTGGCACAAAATGAAGTGGAGTATGATACCGATAATGGCGTGTTTACCAATAAAACAGGAGGTTTAAAGATTTCATCGAGAGATGGAAGCGCTGCGTGGAGCCATAATAATAACACCTCTACATACAGCAACACCGAATTACCTAACGGTGTATCATCTCGCTTAGATAGGGTTTGGGCTGTTGGCATTTATCGTACCTCTGATGCTGATTTAGAGTTTAATCCCAAAGAACTGGGTGTTGACTCATTTTTTACTTCAAATAGCTACACCATTTTATATAAACCAACCCAAGGGGCACCATTTAGGGAATTGGATTCTGTTGCTCAGATTTATGTTGATGAAACTGGCGTTGTAAAAGCAAGATTGATAGAAATACGAGACCGCAACAACAACGAAAGCTTAACTGGATATTTAACCCTTGGTTGGCGCGATGATAACTTCGACACGTATATAACGGGAACCTATTCTCGTACACCACTTTCATTTCCTGAGCGCGACACATTTACCCTTGAATTCATGTACAATCCAGCAAATTCAAGCGGAAATTTTCTTGATCTGGGTACTTTTAGATTTGAGAAAAACGCAACAAATGGTTATCTCAATTTAAAAAGCAACAACATAAACTTGTCGTCGGGCCAGGCCTACTCTACGTGGACCCATGTTGCCCTAACGCATATAAAATCTACCAATAGCACAATTGTAAAACTCTATATAAATGGAGTGCTTAAAGACAGTGTTTCTACAGGTTATAGATTAACACCAGGCACCATAACCATTGAAAATGGCGAAATAGATGAACTAAGGTTTTGGAAAACAATTAGAACCGTAGCCCAAATTAATAACTCAAAACAAAAAAAGCTGTTAGAATACTCCAGCAGCTTAATGGCGTATTTCAGTTTTAACCAAAACAAATACTTTAAAACTATACCAAATTTAGGTGCACAACCAAGACTCCATTTATTTCGTTTTAATATAAATTCACAAAACTATATTAAAAAATCAACCACCTTTGGTTCTAATATTGGCAACCTAGCTAATATGAACAAAACCACAACCACGGTTACCCAAGGTGGGCTAACCATTAGTAATTACTTAGGCGGAAACAACACTTTTGCTCGAGATAATGGTGATACCCTCAAGCTCGGAGCGCTTACTGGCACAGGCATTTTAACCAACGCTTCTATACCAGCCAATTACCAAAGTACCATTACCGCACTATCTAACCGATGGTACGTTAAAGTGCTCGATGCAAAAGCAAACGGCGGCTATGTTAAGCTGAGTTTCGACTTTGATGCCTTTACTTCTTTAAACCATAAAGCCACAAAAGACCAAGAATATTACCTGCTTTATAGCCCATCAAAAGATGGGGTTTGGCAAATAATTAGTGTCCCTTCATTTTATATTAATCAAAGCCAAAATACGGTTGAGTTTAGCATTAATGTTTCGAGCCTTCCTAACGGTTATTACGGCATTGGTTTAGGCGAAAAAGGCTGGGTTCAAAATCTATATTTTGATGGTGCCAATGACTATATAACCATGGGCACCTTGTCTCAAAAAATGAAATGGCAAGACAATCAGGCATTTTCTATAGAAGCATGGGTTAAACCAGAAGGTTCAGGTACGGTATTTAGCAAAACATCAGGCGGAACAAATGGCATAAACCTGGGCTTTAACGAAAGCGGCTATTTAATTGGCCAGCTAGGTGGCGATAACAATAAACTCATTTCATCTATTGCTAATAAACCCGATGCTTACAACCATGTGGCCATGATTTATACCGGCGATTCTATGAAACTAATGGTAAATGGAAAACATGCCGGTGCCAGAAGTGTGGGTCAAATTAATTCAGCCGAAAACTATAATGCCTACCTAGGTGCTTCTAGCCAAAGTGGTAGAAGAACCAATTTATATACCGGTTACATTGACGAAATACGAATTTGGAATAAGGCGCTAGAACCTTATGAAGTAAGAAACTATGCCCTTGGTAATGTAATGAACGACTCTAATTTGGTTTATCGCTACTCATTTAACCATAACTATGGAAATGCTATTGGCAACAAACACAAAATACCCCAGATTGCACGCCTTAAGAACATAGAGCCAAATCAGTTTAAAGAGTCAAAAAACACCCCTTATGTTTTCGATACCAAAGACTTAAGAATACCAGACAAATCAGCACCAGCTGTTGAGATAAAATCAGGCGGTTTAAATGTGTTCGCATATAAAGGCGCTAACCAATTTATTAAACAAACCAACGATGTGGTATATTTTGGGCACAATAACGATAGCCTAACCTGGACCAGCAACCACACCGAAGCCAACATTGATGCCCGCTTTAAACGAGAATGGCATGTAAATATTAACGATTACCAATTAGACGGTGGCTACGTAGGTTTCACGTTTCAAGATATTGAGTGGAATGGGCCACAAGACAGTTTAGATTATTACTTGCTTTATAGAAGCTCTTTAGCTAGTGATTACCGTTTAGTGCGGTACCGATACAACGTAAAAGATGTTAGCAACAAACTTGTTTTCTTTAGCGCCGATGCCACCAAACTAAGATCAGGTTATTATACACTGGGCTATGCGCACCTTGGTAAACTATTTACGGCAAGCGATACCATTAGCGACGCCAATATTTACATCAATTATAAAATTCCGGCCTATTGCTTACAAAATAACGATGCCAAACCTGTTATAATTCAAGTAGAAAACAGCCAAAAAAAGGTGATATACGAACACCGATTAGATAGTTTCTCTATTAACACCGCCTATGTAGATTCGTTTACCCATTATGTAGATGCTAACGTAAAAGACCTCTACACCATGAATATTTACAAAGTGGGGCCAGGCACAAAAGTTTGTCCTTCGCTTTTCTCAGATTCAGGGTCAACCAAACCATTTGTGGTTCCTCAAATATTTAAAGACTCTATTTATTTACATAAGCACCGCATATACTGGGCTGATTCGTCTGGCCATGGAAATGCCTATCGTTTAACCAGAATTTCGAGCACGGGCGACACCGCCATTACCACCTTAGACAGTAATGCACGCAGCTATGTTGACTCAATTGGCGGACCCCTTAATCCTATAAATGGGGTTACTTATACATACTGCATTGACCTTCAGAGCAAAAACCTAAACAAATTTTTTACTGGAAGCTGTGTTACTAGCAAAACCATTCCAGTTAATTTAAAGGCCAGCGACAATGCTTACGACAATAAAGTTGCCATAACGTGGAACAACATTAGCACCCATACCCCAAAAATTGAATTGTTAAGAGACGGAGCACTTTATGCCCTTTTAAATAACGACGATAGCACCTATACAGACCTTAACCCTGTGCATGGCAAAAAGCATTATTACGCCTTGGCAGTTTACTTTAATAACAAACTGGTTATGCATAGCGGCGACACCGGTTGGGTAGAATCTAATGGTAAACTTGCCGGAAACGTAAGAACCTTAACTGGCCTATACGCAGTGCCAAACTGCACCATTACGGCAAGTGCAAGAATAGACGATAGCGTTTACACTTACACAACAACCACCAATGATGTTGGTTTCTATGAAATTAACAAAGTGTATTTTGGAAAAGAAGCTACTTTCCAAATAAGAGCTACCAAAAAAGGACACGAGTTTGTGGCTTCAACAGTTGAAGCCACTTTAAACGCATCTAATAAGACCCTTACCGAGCAAAATTTTGAAAGCACAACCGTATATAACAGAGGCACTCAAAATGTTGGAAGCCTCTCAATGTCTGTTGTAGCTGCACCAAATCATAACGTGGTAGAATGGGGTTTACAAAACACAAATGGCGCACTGTTCCAAGTATTTAGAAACGACTCGCTTCTGCAAATTCTAAAAGACACTAACGAGTTTGTTGATGCCCACGTAGTGCCACACACCAAATTCACATATAAGGTAAATGCCTATCTATTTAGAAACGATTCGGTTTCAGAAAAATCGGTTTATCAAACAAAAGTTTCAAATGCCATTGCGCCTATTACCCAATCAAAACTCAAACTAATTGAAAACAAAGACCTATCTGTAATAGACCTTAGCTGGGAGTATATTTATAGCCATTATGATGGCTTTGCCATTTACCGCGATGGCAAATGGTTGGCTGATGTTAATACCAAATCATATAGAGATTTAACGGGCCTAAATCTTCACAAATACCAGTATCATATTGCTGTTTACAAAGTGGCTAATAATGTAAGGCGCGAGTCGGCCAAGGTGTCAATAAAAGGCACTTACCCGGCTTTAAACACACCTACTGGTTTAAAACTGCAAGCCAACCAAGCAGCCGGCGATGTGAGAGGAAACCTGCTTTACAACGTGCCGCAAGGCTATAATTTTAGCGGCATTTTGGTGTATAGAACCAACGGAACCGATACGAGCTTGGTTACCACCATTAATAAGCGAAAAACCCTGTTTTTTAACGACACCAACGGTATTTACGGCACCACTTATACTTATTTTGCTAAAGCTTATAAATACATTGACAGTGCTGAAAGCCTACCCGTTTCGGGTTCAATTGAGTATCCGGCATTACCTGCACCTACCATTTCAGAGTTTGGCATTGTGAACGGTAACTATTGGGTTTATAAACTAAAATGGAAAGCCAACACAGCACATTACACAGGTACTTACGTAGTTTTTGAAGGCAAAAATTATTACTTTCCTAAAGGGCAAGAAGAGCAAATTTTTACAGTAATTCCGCCCACAAATGCCAAATTAAATTACATCGGAATTGCCACTTATTGTAACAAAAACGGCACCAACTATTATTCAAATGCAACCTACTCTTCGGTAGTAACCTATGCATTAACTGCCGGCACATTACCAGATGTAACCAACTTTACCGCTAGCAATAATAACGCTGGCTTTGTGCGTTTAAACTGGGAATACCCCAAATACGTAAAACCCATTTTTAACATCTATAGAGATGGGTATTTATTAAAACAGGTAAAATTTGATGCAAGAAGCTTTAACGACAAAGAAGCAGAACCTGGCAAGCTGCATTCATACATGATTATTGCTTACTACGGCTCGGCTTATTCTAAAGTGGCTACGGCCTACGGAAAGTCAACTTCAAGCTATATTTTAAATGGCGAAGTACGCAATAAATACACTGGCAATGGAATAGAAAACGTGCGCATTGTAGTTAAAGGAAATTCGGGCAACAACCAGTTCGAAAAATCAATTTTTACTGATAAAACCGGCTATTATCAACTACCGATTCCAAAAGTTAACAACCTTAAAGTAACCGTTGCTGCCTCTAAACAAAACCATTTGTTTAGCGGAGGTTCATTAACCCTATACGATACAGCAAACAGTTACCAATACAATTTTGTAGACACCACCAAACTGCCCAAACAAAACGACAATAACATTGCTCAGATAACACAGTTTTTGGCCACTTCTAATGAATCACGTCAAAACGTTGTGCTTCGCTTTAATGTATCGGGCATTAATTATTCGGGTTTAGAAATTAAGCGTGGCCCAAGGGTTATTGCCAAACTTAGAAAAGGAGAATCCTTAAACTACATAGACACAAGCGGAATACCGGGCTACACGTATATATATTCAGCCAGGTTGTATTGGGAAGCTTTTGGCACCACTCGATATTCAAGCTACATTACAGGTGCAGCCCAATACCCAGACGTTGCCCCGGTTGAAGATCTTGTAGCTACAGTTTACGACTCAATTTCAACGGTGCAGCTGGAATGGTCGCACCCTAACGAGCTTGTAGATGAGTATGCCGTTTACAGAAATGGTAATCTAATAGCCAGCGTGCCTGTGGGTTCGTTTGGCTATGCAGACACCAATGGCATGCCCGGGCAAAGACAACGCTACGAAGTGGCCGCTATAAATATTACCGCCGGCCGCAAAGTGGCTTCAGTTAAAAAGGCCGTAAATGCCAAGTTCCCTACCCTACCTCGAGTTTATAATTTAAGTGCCCAAGCCAATGCCGATAGCAACGCCCTCAAATTATCGTGGTTTTATCCGGTTGCACGCACCCGTGGCTATTTAGTGCTCAGAAACAATGAAATTATTGACACTGTTAAGCATCAAAAAAATTCGTTTAGTTATTCATTAATCGATACGTTTGGCAATCCTGGCATAGCAAATGAGTATGCCGTGGCACCTTATACTTTCATAAATAAGGAGTTTACCAAAGCCACACCTATTAGCATAAGAACGGTTTTCCCTGGCCTTGCAAAACCTAACAATTTTTCGGCAACCGCTCGCTATGGTGCCGATTTGGTGAGAATGAATTGGGATTACCCAACCCACAACATAACGGGTTTTGTGGTTTTTAGAGATGGGGTTGAATTGGCAAGACTACCAAAATCTCAGAGCAATTTTGACGATGCCACTGGCCTACCCGAAGTAACTTATAACTACTCAGTAGTGGCTTATTCTATTAGACGTGGCAAGCAGTTTATTTCTAACGCTGCCGATGCCAATGTTACCTTTCCTAAAGTTTCGGGGCCACGAAGGTTGTATGCTTCTCAACATACATCTATGGTACACATAATGGTTAATTGGGAGCACAATGGCTGGTTGCAGAGATTTAACGAAGAACGCGGTTATGAACTTGAATATGCAACATGGCCACTTACTAACCAGCTCGAAGTTAATTCTAACAGTACACCTAATTCAACTTCAACTTGGCTAAAGCTCGATGACCAATTGGCACATACCCAAAGGTATTTCCCTCATTTAAACCCTACTTTATTTGAGAACATTACTGGCGCTTCTGATATGGCTGCCAATCTCTACAGAATTAGATCTTATAGAAGAATAAACGGCACCAAATACTACTCGCAATGGCAATATGCAACCGAAGAAGGCTTAACACAAGAATCTAGAGAAGCCAACTACAAACCCACCAATTTTATAGCCACGCAAGGCACAAAATCTGGCATTGTTACCCTTACTTGGAAAGATAATAGCACCAGCAGCTCCAATTTTATTGGCTATAATATTTATAGAAAAGGTTATATAACCACCAGCTTTGAGCTATTAGGAACCGTAGGTGCCAATAGAGAAGTTTTTCATGACGATGAAGTTGTAGATGGCACCAAATACATATACGAAATTAGGCCAAGCCTAAAAGGTGCCAACGCAAACGACCAGTATGAAAGAGGCGTAGCCGCACTTGGTTGGAGCACCGCTGCAGGCACCATTAAAGGTATTGTGCAAACCGAAGAAACTTCTAGCCCTGTGGCAGGAGCCACCATTACTGCAAGCAATAAAATTGGAAAAGAACTATATGTTTACACAACAACCACCGATGCCAATGGTGCTTATAGAATAGATAATGTGTATGCTCCATCTACCAATCCTTATGAGGTGGAAGTAGATTTTCTAGACCACGAGTTTGTAGAAAAAGTGCAAGAAATTAGTTTCTCTAAACCTACCAATACAGAAACTTTACCTCCTTTTGTTGATAGAAACAGCTTTGTTATTAAAGGCATTATTAAACAAGCCAATACCAAATGCGGGCTAGATAGTGTAAAGGTTAAACTAAAAGCCACCTACAACGATGGCTCTACTAAAACACAAGAAGCACTTACCGCCGAAGATGGTAGCTACGCCATTGTTTACAATCCTTTTGAAAGCAATTTGGTAAAACTTGAAATTCTGGCAGATACGTTTAAAATATTTACTACAAGGCCATCTCAAGACACTTCTATTTTAGACTTCGACACCAATTACTTGCTTATTAGTAATCCAAAATCAGTAGCAACCGTAACCAATTTCAACCTCAGCGAAAAAACGGTAGTTCCTGTAAACATTAATCTGCGAACAACCTGCGGTCCAATACCTGGCGACAACCAATTTATCATCAATGTACAGTCAACCAACGGTTGTTACAACGAGGTGTTTAAAACCAATGCCAAAGGCGAGCTGCGCCTTACACTTCCACCTAAAAAATATAGGTTAACGGTTATTGGCGTAAGTCCGCTTACACAAACCAATTACCCTTACGTAGAATACTTTACCACCGTAAACAAAACCATAGATATTACCAACCTTACAGTAGGCGATAGCATAAGCACAACCTACACCTACCACACCATTCCAAACATATCTTACTCTGGCTTAAATAATTATTGCGGAAATAACATAAACCAACCAGCTATTGTAAATACCAAAAACCGATATTCTATTTGGTTTGGTGTAAAAGAAAAGCAGTTTGGTGTATGTAATGTAGAAGAAGGCTTTTTGGTAGTGTATAACGATGCCATTGAAGGCCACAAAGGCGATACGCTTAGGCTAGAAGAAGACATGGAATTTGAAACTTATCTGTTTCAGCCCGATAATCCAAACCCTTCTCCACCACATTTGAGAACCCTAAGGGTAGAATATTATGCTCCAGATATTGGCTTTTTGAACGAACTGGTTATTCCGCTAATTGTAGAAGGGCAAAGCAGAATTCCTGGAAACGATATCATCGTAAATCCATCAGAAAATGGAGATGTGCAACTGCCGCTCTTTGTATTAAGAGACCCTCCTGGCGATGGCTCATACTCTTACATTGAAAAGGGATCTACCTACACGCAGAATATTTCAATGGATAAATCTACTGCCTTTGGGGCTGGAGGTTATGTTAATTTCTTAGGAGTTTATGGTAAAACAAGTTTTAAAGGTATTCACCTAAATATCGATGCAGGAAATACCAAAACAACTACCAATGCCTTCTCTTTTGATGTTAGTTCAACTTTTAATCAAAGAATTCAAACTTCAGAATCGTCAGACATATTAAACAAAAGTGCATCTAACTACTTAATGCAAGAAGACGCCGACGTAATAGTGGGTGCTGGCTTGGTGAGCAAATATGGCCTTACATGGCAAATTGAAGTAAAAGACCAAAAAGCTTGCAAAGTTGATAGGGTTTTAACTGTAGCCACAGGCCCCGGCGAAATAAAAACCACTTGGGTATATACCGTTGACCACATTAAAGGATTGGTTAATGAATATGATGATAAAATTAAACAAGTAAGAAAAGGCACTTTGGTGGTAACTGGCGAAGACACCACAACTTCTATTAAAAAATTTACCACTTATAAAGACAATTGGAACCAAGTTCTTGAATACCACCAAAAAGAAACTAACCCTTATTACTGCCTTTGCGATAAGATAAACTATTATAGATTACCTAAACCATGGCAGAATTACCTAACAAGTGAACCCGACATTACAAACACACTTAGGAAAATACCTTACAACCTTCAACCTAGCGCATTAAGGCTTATAACCGAAAGTTTCTGTGGCAAAATAGGCTCGTATAGCCCTGTAAATGGTCGCTTTGTAATAAACGACAATTTTGAGTGGACACAGGCCATTATTTCAGACTACAACCTTATAACATCCATGCTATCAGACTGGAACAGCCATGGAACACAGTTTCTAAAGGTCTTAGAAGACTTTGATTACAAAAACGGATTTACAGATGTAGGCTGGTCAACTGAATACAATTGGCGCTTTGCTCCTGAGGCCAAGAATGTAACTTTTAGCGGTGGAACATCCTTTGAAGAATCTTTTCAAGCTGAAAAATCTAGAACAAAAACAACCATAAAGTCAAGTACTACCACTGTTGACCTAAACGGCGGTTTTTCACTAAGAACCGAACCACTTTTATATCTAATTGGTGCCGGGGGTACTAAAACCGGTTTCAAATTCGAATTAGACATTGGTGCCAGACTTAATTGGGAATGGAACTATAACGATGCCGAAACAACAGGCGAAGGGGAGCAAGCGTCAATAGGCTACGTTCTATCTGACGATGATCCTGGCGATCAATACTCGGTAACTGTTATAAAAGGAGTTCATCCAAATCATTCGCCTTATTTCTCATTGTTAGGTGGCCGTTCAAGTTGCCCAGATGAGCCTGGTACCATTAGCCGAGACCAATACACCATGGAACTTGGTGATTCTCTTGGCAATGTTTATAGCCCAGTTCAACGGTTTTTAGACCCAGATGAACCCGCCATTTACAAAATGAAAATAACCAACAACAGTCCTTTTGGAGAAGGCCGTTGGTACACGCTATTACTCAACACAAACTCTAACCGTAAAAATGCTTATGTAAGTGCCTATGGCAACGAAGTAGGTGCAAACGGTATAGATTTCTTTTTACCCGGTGGAAAATCAGAGCATTTTGACCTAATAGTTAAAAGGTCTCCAGGAGTTTATGCTCACGAAGACATTGTGCCCGATTTACAAACCCAGTGCGATGGCTACTTTACACACCGCTTGGTGTTCTTAAAAGCTTATTGGCAACACCCGTGTACCGATGTAGATATTATCTCTGAAAACAACTTTGCCATTTACGCCAATCCTGGTGGTAAAGAGCAGTATTTTACCATATTGGGTGGGTATGATGTTGAGAACGAATTACTTCAACGAGTTAACCTAAAATACCGCCGTATTGGCGATGAAAACTGGACTACATGGGCCGTAATTCCGCGCGATACTTTGGTGAATTACCATAATAGAACCAAAACCAACCCACCTAGGCCACCGCGCTATCCAATTTATTGGGACATTACAGGCAACCAGAAAATTGTTGATGGCGAATACGAAATTGTAGCCGAATACATCTGCGCCGAAGCTGGCACCATGCGCTCTAACGTGGTGCAAGGAAAAGTTGATAGAAGCGCCTTTAAACTTGTAGGCAAACCAGAACCAACTGATGCTATTTTGAGTTTAGGCGAAAAGGTTATTGCCACTTACAACAAACACATAGCCGAGCACAAGTTTAACTCATCTCATTTCAACGTTTGGTATGTTGAAAATGGCAAGAATGTGCCCGTAACGGTTGCTGCCCAAGCTAACAAAAACCAGCTCATTTTCTTCTTTACAGATTCTCTTAGAAGCTTGCTTGAAGGCAAACAAGTGCATGTAAAAGTTGATAGCCTTTGGGACATTAACAATCGCTATCACCAACAAGCAGAAACTTGGAAATTTACCATTAGCAACAATCCGGTTTATTGGCATCCTACTTCGCTAAAACTAGCCACATACAGCGGCAGCAAAACATCCAGCACTGCCATGCTGCAATACAGCGAAAATGGCATTGCTAAGAACTATACCATTTCATTTGCCAGTGGCACCTGGTTAAGCACCAAACAATTAGCTGGAACTGTTGCCCTTACTGGCGAAGAAATTATGCTCAGCATAAATGCCGCTAGTCTTGAGCCAGGCCTTTATCGCGATACGGTAATTGCTCAAATTGCCAGCTTTGGTAGTATTTATTTGCCAATTGAATTGCATGTAGCACGCAAAAAACCAAACTGGCATGTTGACTTAGGCAAGTATGAGCAAAGTGTGCATGTAATGGCCAACTACACTTTTGGCAGCAACCAGCTATCAACCGATACCATGGATTTAATTGCAGCTTTTATTGGCTCAGAGCTACGCGGTGTTAGCAGAATAATTAAGAGTGGAACACGCTATGTAGCCTATGTACCTGTGCATGGAAACGCCACAGACAAAGGCCGAAAAGTGCACTTTAGGGTATGGAAAGCAAGCAATGGCAATATGTATGATGCTTGGCTAAGCAACAACGACACTATTAAGTTTAACCCATCGGTTGCGCTGCATGGCTCTTTGATGAACCCACGCATTTTAAACATTAAAGCTGGAAGGGATATAATACGCACCATTCCTCTCAGAAAAGGCTGGAACTGGCTAAGTCTAAACATTAAACAAGAAAAGCTAGAAGACGCACTTTTATCTTTAAATGTTGAAGATGGCGACGTTATTAAAACACTTAATTCGAGCAGTGAGTTTACCGATAAGTTTGGCAATGGTGGCAGCTGGATAAGCACCAGTGGATTAACCAATATAGCGCCTGAAAATGGGTATTTGCTCTACATTTCAAATGCTGATACCCTTCTTATTTCTGGCGATACCGCCACTAATTATAAGTTGAATGTTAATGCTGGTTGGAATTTGATTGGCTATCCAAAACAAGCAGCCGAATCATTAAACTATGTAAACTTTAATCCAGTTTCTTCGAATGGCGATATGCTAAAATCGCAAGCTGAAGTTGCCATTTACGACCAAGGAGCATGGAACGGTTCTCTTACCAAAATGGAGCCATACCAAGCCTACATGCTCAAAGTGGGGCAAAAAGGCACCGTTTCGTTCAAGAAAACACCAAGACCAGAAAATTGGCAAGTTGATCCTTCAGCTTTTGAATTCAACATGACTGTAACCGCCAGAATGCTTTTTGACGGCAGCCCAAGTGTTGATACCAACGACATTGTTGGAGCCTTTGTAAATGGTGATCTGCGCGGTGTTGGCAAAGTGAGCTGGTTGCCACAAATTAGAAAGTACCGTGTGGTAATGTTTGTTTACAGCAACACAGCTGCTGACGAAGAAATCTCTTTCCAATTGTATGATAGTGACAAAGAGCTTCTTTATGATGCACATGAAACCATTGACTTTGTAGCCAACCAGCGTTTGGGCAAACTTTCAGACCCATATCTGCTAAGCGATGTGCCTACAAGTGGTGTAAAAGTGGCTACATGGATTGACAAGCAAATGAGTGCTTATCCTAACCCAACCAACGGCGAAGTAACACTTCAGTTCCAGAACAAAGGTTATGAGAATTGCGAGTTGATTATTACCGATTTCTTAGGTAGAAGAGTGCATTACCAAGCCATTCAATCTACACCAGGAAAGAACAGAATAATGCTGAATACGGAAGAGTTGGGAATGGCAAAAGGAGTATATCAAGTTAGCCTTACCAGCAAAAGTTTCAACTCATCTATTAAACTAATTAAGGAGTAAGTAACAATAGAAATGCACACTAAAGCAGCTACCACAAAAATTGAAGTTCACAACAATTATGTGTTGCCTACAACAAATTGGTTCAAACCATAGGGCAAAAAACATTTGGGTTATCGAGTTTCACCACAGCAAGAAATTGTTTGGTAGCTGCCAGTTGTGCGGCAGTGTATCTTTTAAAGCATTAAATAATGGGGAAGATTAACTATAAAGTTCTTGACAAAATATTGGCAGCTTTTGCAGTTTTACTGCTTTCGAATAATGCATTTGGCCAATGCGGAAACGGCAAAGGCCAAGTTTATATTCAAGTAAACACCAAGAGTTACGCTAATGAAATCTATTGGAAAATAGTAGAGAAATCTACCAATAACACCGTAGACTCTACCATAGCAGGCGTTTACACTCTCAACAATACCCAATATACCGATACCGTGTGTTTAAACCTTAATACCGAGTATTACTTTCAAGCTTGGGATAATTGGGGCGATGGTTGGGATGGCGGCACTTATGCACTAAAATTTGGCAACAAAACCATTGCAAACAACAACGGGGCATCGCCAAATAATGCTAACAATGGCAACGGAACCGCTCAAAAAGAAAGCGAAGAAACATTTACCCTAATTCTTGATACACTGCCAGATTTGGCCATTTTAGAAATTCTAAGTCCAGTAATAAACACTTGCCAAAGCACACAATTTAGCATTTCGGCTAAAGTTCAGGTAAAAGACTCTGCCCTTATCTATAAAATTCCACTTAAATACAAAATAGACAATGGCTCTTGGAGCTCGCCACAAACATTCAAATACAGCAGTGGACTGGCCATTGATAGCCTAGTTACCATTACCCTTAGCACAACCCCAAGTATAACTTCTGTGGGAAAACACAGAATACACTTAGAAGTAGATGCTGCTAGAGACGACAACCAAACTAACGACACCTTAAGCGCCATTTTTTATAACGATGGCCCAAAATCCACTTTTCCAATTGCCGTTAATTTCGATGCTGCCACAAGCTGCGGAAACGGCTCATCTACTTGCATAAGTGATGGAGCATGTAATTTAACTACCGATTGGAAAAACATGCCCGGCGATGACCTTGATTGGAGCATTGGATCTGGAGCAACAAACTCTTTAGGTACTGGTCCAGAAAACGACCATACCCAAGGCAGTGCTTCAGGTAAATACCTGTTTTTAGAATCATCTGGCTGCCAAGGCGGTGAAGCGTATTTACAGCTAAACTGTGCTCAACTAAACCAAATGAGCAACCCATATTTAGAGTTTTGGTACCATATGTATGGCGACAAAATGGGCAAACTCTATGTCGAAATAAACACATCGGGAGCCTGGGTTGCACTCGACTCAATTGTTGGCCAACAACAAGATAGCTCATCGGCCAGTTGGGCTTTTAAGAGAATAAACCTAGCAAACTATAAAACAACCGCCAACTTGAGACTACGCGGCCAGGTGGGTTCTGGCTTTACAAGCGATATGGCCATTGACGATATTACTGTGCGCGATATTCCACAACAGTCTATTGTTACACGAGAGCTAATAATGCCCGCCAATAATTCTTGTGGAGATAGCAGCATAACAATTAGTGTGGTGGTTTCTAATGAAGGTATTCAACCCGCAACTCGTTTTGTAATTTGGCTAAGAGATTATTATGGCACTATAGTTAATAGACTTATTTTTTACTCAGATACGCTGGCGTTTGGCGAAAGCGATACCATTCATTTTACTGGTTTAAACACCTACGCCGGCACTTATAACCAATTTAGAAGCCGCATTTATTTTTCTACCAATTACAGTGGCCCATACACAGATTATCTTCTGGTGAGGCGCTATTATAAATTTCCAACCCCACAAACAATTGCCGATACGGGCATGTGTGGTTCAGGAAGCATTCAAATTTCTTCAACGCCCCTTTCGGGTGAAGAAATACGCTGGTTTAGCGACAGAAATGGAAATAATCTTATAACAACAGGAAATACATTAACAACAGGAAACCTAACTCAAACCACATATTTCTACCACAGAACCGCCAATTCTACGGTGGGTTGTGTAACAGATATGGATTCAGTTCAGGTAATTGTTAATTCAGGAATTTCAACTCAATTACAAACCGTTAACCCGAATCTTTACCGAGCTGGGGCAAACACTGCAGTTTCGCCAGATACGCTAATTCAAGGCGATACCATTTATCACTCCATTGCCGTACCTAGCGGAAAAACACAAGCTCAATATGGAACTACTTGGGATGTGCAGGTTAGCAGAACAGTGAGTACAGGAACAACCTACATGGATTCAACTTGGAAAGCATCTACCACACATAGACCAACTCATACTTTTTGGGCACAGTCTGGCACAGATTATAAACTGCATACAATTGCCTATACCGTTAGAGACTTAATTACAGGTTGCGACACCGCAATTACCAAATACATTTATGTTATTCCAAACCCACAAGCGGTATTCTCTGCCGATACGGTTTGTGCAGGCAGCAGCACTTCTTTTGCCAATAATTCTACCATCACAACTGGTGGCTCTCTTACCTATTCGTGGAATTTTGGCGATGGAAATACAAGTACTTCAACCAGCCCAATACACCAATATGCCTTTGCCGGAAATTACAGTGTAACCTTGGTTGTAACATCAGATTTAAGAGTAGTTGATAGCCTTACTAAAACCATAGTGGTTGTAGAAATTCCCGATGCTGATTTTGTAGCCAATGGCGTTTGCGCTTATGATTCTGCTCGATTTTTAAATAGAAGTTCGGTTTCAACAGGAACATTAACCTACCAATGGTCTTATGGCAATAGCCAAACCGCAACCACTGAAGATGTGGTTCATTTTTATGGCTCTGCTGGCCAATACAATGTTCAGTTAATTGCATCATCTGGCACTGGTTGTAGCGATACGCTTTCGCGAACCATTTCGGTTTATCAGGTTCCTACGGCAGGTTTTTCTGCTGCTAATGTTTGTTTAGCTGATTCGGCCAGATTTACTGACACCAGTAGTTTGGCAGCATCATACAGCTGGAATTTTGGTGGTGGTTTTACTTCTACTACAGCAAATCCGGTTATTAAGTATGATTCAAACGGCACTTATTCAATTAGCCAAATTGTAAACTCAGCCAATGGTTGTATAGATACGGCAACGGCCCAACTTCAAGTGTATGAAATGCCTAGTTTGCAGGTAAGCACTAGTAACAAATGCCAATACGATAGTGTTGTAGTTGCTGATAATTCATCCAATGCATCAACCTACCAGTGGATTTGGGGCGACAACGATACCACCACTACAACACGCGGCGCACATAAATACAGCTCCGCTGGTAGCTATTCGATAATAGTTAATGTAGCTTCGGTTAATAATTGTACTGCGGCCGATACCCTTGCCGTAACCGTTTATACCGTTCCAATCGCTAGGTTTAGTGCAACTACCGCCTGCGAAACCGATACCACCACTTTTGCCAACCAATCTTCAATTACCACAGGTTTTATCTCTAGCAAATGGTTTTTTGGCACTGGCGATAGCAGTCTTCAAATCTCCCCGAAATACCTATACGACTCAGCTGATGTGTATCGTGTGCAATTACTCACTACATCGCTAAACGGCTGTGTTGACACCGCTATTAAAATGGTAACGGTTAACGATAATGCCAATTTAGATTTTAGCATTTCGGGCTCATGTACTGATGAGACCCTTAGCATAACAAACAATACAACTGGTTCGGCCAGCCAGGTTTGGACATTTGCCGGAACAGATTCTACAACTGCCTTTGCTCCTACCAAAACCTATAGTAATGCAGGCACTTATACTGTTTGGCTATATGCTCAAACATCAAAAGGTTGCAAAGACAGCTTGCAGAAAACACTGCAGGTTTACCAAGCGCCAAATGCCATTTTTACCACAAACAATGTTTGCCGTGGCGACTCTGCCACCATGCAAAACTTTAGTAGCAATGCCAATATTGTAAGCTGGAATTTTGGCGATGGAACTTCTAGCACCAGTTCAGCCCCTAAAAAATTATACGCTCAAAGTGGCCAATACAGCATTAAACTAACGGTTTCTAATGCCAATTGTGTTGACAGCACTACAAAGTCAATTACCATCTACAGCGCGCCTACAAGTAATTTCTCTGCCGCCAATGTTTGCTTGGGCGATACAACCCATTTATACGATAGCAGCTTTAATGCAAGCGGCTACACTTGGTTGTTGGGCAATGGCCTAAATAGCACGGCACAATCACCAAGTTTAGTATATGCTTCGGCTGGAAATTATTCTGTGCAACTAATAACTTCAACCCCAAATAATTGTGTTGACACTGCCACTAAAACCGTTACCGTTTACAGCTTGCCAGCGGCAGCCATAAGCGCGGTTTCGACCACATGTACTGGCGATACCATTACGCCAACAAACAGCACCACTAATGCCAATTCTTACCAATGGACTTTTGGCACTAACGATACACTTAGAACACAAAACATAGGTTACGCCTTCTCATCAAATGGCTCATATTCTATAGTTCTATTGGCTACCAATGCCAACGGATGTATAGACCGCGACACGGCTACAATTGATGTGTTTGCTACACCTGTTGCAAACTTCTCAACTCAGAATGTTTGCGACCGAAAGCAATCATCATTTACAAACACCACAACACTAGCAGCAGGTACACTTACTTATGCCTGGAATTTTGGTGATGGAACAGGTAATTCAACCATTAAAAACCCGACTTATACCTACGCAAGCAGCGGGGTTTATCCGGTTGAATTGGTGGCTACCTCTAATCGTGGCTGTCAAGATTCAATTACCGTTAACGATACCATTTACGCCTTACCAAATCCTAGTTTTAGTGCTACCAACAAATGTGAAAACGACACAACTACATTTACCAACAGCAGTACAAATGCCACCAGCTATGTTTGGCATTTTGGCGATGGAAATACCTCTACCAACACCAACCCTAAACATCTTTACAGTGCGGCCGGCAGCTACACTGCCAAGCTTATAGCCACAAATGCTGAAGGTTGTGTTGATTCTACCACTAAAACCATTACTGCTTATAGTTTACCCGTGGCAGGAATTAGTGTTTCTAATAATTGTTTAAATGATGTTTCAACTTTTACAAATACCAGTACAAACGCCGCCAGATATGCTTGGAATTTGGGTGATGGAACCACTTCAACCCAAACCAACCCTACGCATGTTTATGCAACTTCTGGCGTTAAAACGGTTCAACTAATAGCTACCAGCAGCAACGGTTGTTTGGACACTAACCAGGCTTCGGTTACCATTCATACGCTGCCGGTAGCTTCTTTTTCTGCTAACGACACCTGTTTAAACGACACTACCTACTTTACCAACAACAGCCAAAATGCTACAAGCTATGCTTGGGATTTTGACAATAGCGCATCATCAACCACTTCTAATCCAAGGTTAAAATATGCCAATGCAGGCAATTATCAGGTTGAGTTAATAGCCACATCAAGCAATGGCTGCAAGGATACTTTGGTAAAAACCGTGGCCGTTTTTGCTATTCCAACTGTAAGCTTTAATCAGGTAAGCAGCATTTGTCAGAACGATTCACTAACCATTTCCAACTCAACCACGGGCGCCAATTCATACTTATGGACATTTGGAAATGGCGATAGCAGCACTACTACCAGCCCAACTCTTGCTTACAACACTCATGGTACTTACACGATAGCATTAAGAGCAGGAAATAGCAATGGTTGCTATGTTTCAAATTCAGCCAGTATTGTGGTTAATCCAGAACCACAAGTGGCTTATAATGCCAACGGCGTGTGTTATGGCAATACCATGCGTTTTAGTAACCAATCGCAAATTGCATCGGGTACTTTAACCTATTCGTGGTTTTTTGGTGATGGAAAAGGAAGTTCAGCCGCTAAAAACCCAAGCTACACCTATGCCGACAGTGGTTTTTATCAAGTTAAATTAATAGCCACTTCTAACAAAGGCTGCCAAGACTCGGCAACGATGGTTGATACTGTTTATCAATTGCCGAGACCTGCTTTTTCTGCTAATGCAAAATGCTTAAACGACACCACTGTATTTGTAAATAACACCACCAACAGTGTTAGCCAGATTTGGCATTTTGGCGATGGAAATACCTCAACCAACACCAATCCAAAACATCTTTACAGTGCGGCCGGAACTTATTCGGTTAAACTTATTGCAACCAGTAAAAATGGCTGTGTAGATTCTACCACCAAAACCATTACGGTTTATGGTTTACCAGTGGCGGGTATTAGTGTTTCTAATAATTGTTTAAATGATGTTTCAACTTTTACAAATACCAGTACAAACGCCGCCAGTTATGCTTGGAATTTGGGTGATGGAACCACTTCTACCCTAGCAAACCCAACACATGTTTATGCAACTTCTGGCGCAAAAACGGTTCAATTAATAGCTACCAGTAGCAACGGTTGTTTAGATACCAACCAAGCTACAATTACCATTTATACATTGCCGCTGGCTTCTTTTTCTGCCAACGATACTTGTTTAAACGATACTACTTTCTTTACCAATTCTAGCCAAAATGCAGTGAGCTATGTTTGGGATTTTGATAATAATTCGGCATCAAGCAAGGCCAGTCCAGCTATTAGATACGCTCAGCCAGCTTCCTACTCGGTACAGCTAATTGCTACATCGAACAATGGTTGTAAAGACACCTTGGTAAAAACCGTTGTGGTTCATCCAATTCCTGTAGTTGGTTTTTCAATGATTGGCAGCATTTGCCAAAACGATTCATTTACCATTACCAACACTACAACAGGTGCCAACTCATATTTATGGACATTTGGAAACGGCGATAGCAGCAGAACTGCAAATCCGCGTTTGGCTTACAATAAACACAACACCTACACTGTAGTTCAAAATGCAAGCAACCAGTTTAATTGCCATGTAATTGATTCGAGCCATATTGTAGTAAATGCTGAACCTGTGGCCGCTTTTAACGCTGCAAATGTTTGCAAGGGCAAAGCCATGCGCTTTAACAACAATTCTACAGTTGCCTCTGGCCACCTTACTTACCGTTGGAATTTTGGCGATGGAAATTCCGATACCGCTAATACCACACTGCAACACACCTATGCCCAAGCCGGAATTTATTCGTCTAAACTGGTGGTTACCTCTAATAAAGGGTGTGCAGATTCTACCACCCAAACCGTAACGGTTTACACGCTTCCAGTACCAGGTTTTACGGCCACTACGGTGTGTAAAAACCAAAAAACGGCGTTTAGCAATACCAGCACAAATGCCACTAGCTATGTTTGGCATTTTGGCGATACAAATTCATCAACCAATACTTTGCCGCAGCATGTTTATGCCAACCACGGCTCTTACACTGCCACCCTAATTGCTACAAATGGCAATGGCTGCATAGACTCGGTGTCAAAATCTATAACAGTTAATAGCTTACCAATTGTTAAGTTTTTGGCAAACAACAACTGTGCTTTTGATACCACAAGGTTTACCAACAACAGCACAAATGCAGTAAGTTATGCTTGGAGTTTTGGAAATGGAGCTACATCTACGGCGTTTGAGCCAAGCACAGTATATCAAGTAGATGGCACAAAATCTATTCAACTAATTGCAACCAGCAACAACGGCTGTTTAGATACCTTAATTAAAACAATAACCATTTACTCACTTCCGATAGCTCGATTTAGTTTTAACGACACTTGTTTAAACCAAACCACGCAGTTCGTAAACCAAAGCCAAAACGCAACCCAGTACCAATGGAATTTTGACAATAACCAGACTTCTACAAAAGCATCTCCGCAATTGGTTTATACTACACATGGCATCTATAATGTTGAACTAATAGCCACCAACCAAAATGGTTGCGTTGACACCGTAGTTAATAAAGTACGCGTGTTTAATTTACCCATTGCACAAATGGCCGTTAACGACACCTGTTTTAATGCGCCAACCAGATTTAGAAATAACTCAACCAACGCTACCAACTACGAGTGGCTGTTTGACAGTACACAGACTTCTACCAAACATTCATTTAGATATACATTTGGTAAAACCGGTAGCTACCTTATTAGGTTAAGGGCAACAAACAACAATGGTTGCGCTGACACTGCCTATAAAACAGTGAAAGTGTTTAAAAATCCAACCGCTCGGTATAACGTAAGCGATGTGTGCTTTAAAGACACTGCAAGGTTTACCAATACTTCGTTAAACACGCAAAATGTATTATGGAGTTTTGGAAATGGGCAAAACAGCACTTCTATAAATGTAGACCACTACTACTTTAAGCCTGGGCTTTATAACACCCGTTTAATAGCATTTACTGCTGAAGGCTGCGCCGATACCGCCACAAAAATGCTTGATATAAAAGCCATTCCTACCTTATCGTTTACTGTTGATTCTACCATTTGCCAGTTTAACAGCCTTGGCATTACCAACCAAACAAAAGGAGCTTCTGGTTTTAGTTGGAAATTTGGTGCTGATACTGTGAGCACCGACTCACTTCCAACCATTATTTTTAGAAAAGAAGGCAAAAAGATGGTTTCGCTAATGGCTACCAGCAGCACAAACTGTAAAGTAGCCGACTCTATTGAAATACGCGTTAAAGCCACGCCAAAAGTGGTATTTACTACCAATAATGTATGTTTAGGCGACACCACGGTTTATACCAACAAATCGAGCATTGATAAGGGCCAAATGCGCTACTCTTGGAATTTTGGAGACAACCTTGGCTATTCTACCAAAGGCTCTCCAAAATATGTGCACGGAAAAGCAAACACTTACTCTACCAAACTGGTTGCCACATCGCTTGAAGGTTGTGCCGATTCTGCTTCATTAACAAACGTGGTTTACGCATTGCCAAAACCAGCATTTGCAAGCAACACGGTGTGTTTTGGAGATAGTACGGTAATTACCAACCAAACAACCAATGCGGTTAGTTTTTTATGGAAAGTTGGTAACCTAACCAGCACCAAAACAAACCCTTCATTTCAACTGCCTATTGCGGGCACTCATTTGGTAGAACTATTTGCGTTTTCAACCAATGGTTGTAGAGATTCTATTAAGAAAACTGCGCTGGTAAATGCCTTGCCAACACCACAGTTTTTAGCGCAAGATGTGTGCTTAAACAATGCTACTTTGTTTAACAATCAAAGTGTGGGCGCACAAACTTATGAGTGGAACTTTGGCAATGGCAACACCTCTACCCAAGCTCAACCTTCTATTACCTATGCTTTGGCCAATACTTATTCGGTAAAACTTAAAGCCACCACTGCCCAAGGTTGTATTGATAGTGTTAGCAAAAATGTGGTGGTAAATAGCTTACCAACTGCGCAATTTGGTGCCAACGACACTTGTTTGGGACAGGCTACCATCTTTACCAATAACTCTAGCAATTATACCCAGGTTGAATGGACTTTTGGAGACGGCAGCAAGTCAAAAACAACTTCGCCCATTTATACCTATGCCTTAAGCGGCAATTACCCAGTAGAGCTAGTGGCAACTACCCAGTTTGGTTGTTCTGATACGGCAAGAAAAACCGTTCAAGTTTTCCAAAACCCAACGGCGCAATTTGCCGTAAACAACGTTTGCGTGCACGATTCAGCACGTTTTGTAAATCAATCAAACTTGTCGGTGGCTTACTTGTGGAGCCTTGGCGATGGAACGGTTTCAACCGCTAAATCTCTAAATAAAAAATACGCCAAAAGCAATAACTACACGGTTCAATTGGTAGTTAGTTCGGCCAATGGCTGCACCGATAGCGTTAGTAAACCATTACATATTTATCAAAAACCAACGGCTCAGTTTACTGCACCAAATGTTTGTTTACGCGATTCAACCCCATTTACCAATACATCAACTGGGGCTAGCACTTTTAAATGGCAATTTGGCAATGGCACCACATCAACCAAAACAAACCCTTCTAGTTATTATACAAATGCAGGCACCTATCAGGTGCAATTGGTAGCCACCGATACAAATGGCTGTATAGATATGGCCAATGGGCAGGTAAATGTTTGGAGTGTACCCGAAGCCGCATTTTATATAGATGGGGTTTGTATAGAAGACTCTGTTTTATTTGGTAACAACAGCTTAAGTGCATCTGACATTACTTGGCATTTTGGCGATGGAAAAACGTCGAACGATTATACGCCGAAGCACAAATACAGCTTTGCCGATACTTTTAAGGTTAAACTAGTGGTTGAAAACAGCTTTGGTTGCAAGGATAGTTTAACCACCGAACATGAAATGGGAAAAACACCCATAGCCAATTTTGATATTGGCCAAGCTTGCGAAAAAGTGGGTTTCAATTTCAAAAACAAATCAACCACCAACGGCGAAACGCTTAATTACAGCTGGGATTTTGGCGATGGCGGATCGTCAAAGAAAGAGTTTCCTACCTATGCCTATGGCCACTCGGGCACCTATAATGTGCGGCTTGTGGCACAACATAGGCTTGGTTGTGTTGACACTGTAACAAAAGCCATGGATGTGCGGCCAACCCCAATTGCTCAATTTAAAACTGATAGCATTGTTTGTGCAGATCAACCCATTGGTTTATTTGCTACTACTTTAACATCTAACATTAACCACCAATGGATTATAGACCGCGACACTTTAACCGGAGATACCATAAGCTATGTGTTTAGTGAAAAAGGCGATTGGAATATTACCTTAAATGCCTTTGCAGAAGGGGGTTGCTTTAACCAATTAAACCGCCCTATAAGAGTGGGTGAGCTGCCACTAGCCCGTTTTGTTGCCAACCTTGAAAGTTGCCAGGGCGAAGAAATTGATTTTCTCGACCTAAGCACTATTAATGGCCGAGAAGACCTTAAATATGTTTGGCATTTTGGAAATGGAGATTCTGCCTTTACACAAGACCCTATTTATGCCTACAACCAAGCGGGCACTTATAAGGTAAAGCAATATGTGAGCACAAGTTCTGGTTGTGTAGATAGTGTTACAAGAGAGTTAACCATACACCGCACGCCAAATCTCAATTTAACCATTAAAGACCGTGGCGCTTATGTGTATTTTCACCCTGGCGACACGCAATTGGCCAAGTATTATTGGGATTTTGGAAATGGAAACACTTCGCGCTTTGCCAAACCACGCAATTGGTATAATGAAAATGGCACCTACTTTGTGAGCCTACGTGGGGTTACTCCAAAAGGCTGCGAAGCCAGTGTTGATACGGTTATTACGCTAAGAAGCACATCAATTGAAGGTTTGAGCCAACAGTTGATTAAAGCCTACCCTAATCCGTTTAGCAATGAATTACAATTAGAATTAAGCGGATTTGAAAACCAGACTTTTGAATTGGTAATCATTAACCAGCAAGGGCAAGTGCTTGAAAACCACACCTTAACACCTAAAGCACAATTGGAGCGCTTGCAGATTTCAACCGCATCATGGGCAGCCGGCGTTTACCAAGTTCAATTAATTGGCAATGATGGTAAGGTACAAGTGGTGCAATTGGTGAAGGGGTAGTTTAGAAAAAGCTAAAGCTGGCAGGTCTTTGTTTACAGAAGCCATAAGCCTTTTCTTGCCGAAGCTTCACCCTTGGCTGTGCCGCAAAAAACTACATCAAAATTTGTTGTTAGAATATCTTCTAGCATTAGGATTTTCTTTGAATTTTCAATTCTCGTTCAACCATAAAATCATTCAGGCTTATACATTCTACTCCATTTTTCCTGGCTACAGCAGGCATTTTATTTGGTTTAGCCTTGCTTTCATTTGAAATCAAAACATACTTATGCAGTTTGCAAAAACCAATCAAATAAGGATCTGCTTCTTCTTTGCCTTGGGCTTGTTTACTGGCAGTTAAAAAGCCTGTATTGTATTCTTCATTAATAATCGGAATTGAAGCATTTATGCTTTCGGTGTCGGTTTTAGCAACCAAGTGCTTTTTCCATTTTTTAACCCAAGTTTTGAGAAATTCTTCTTTGCCTTCGTAGTCGTTTATTTCTTGTTCCACAAAGTCAATGATCTTGAAATTACCTGATCGAATTAGGTCTTCAATTTCTTCCCAAATACCTGTAAAAACGGGCACTTCTCTTTTAAACGTTAGGTCTAGGGTTATTAGAGCGTTGGTGTCGATAACATAGACTCGTTTTTCTTCATTAAACAAGTCCATGCTATGCGGTTAAGAGTTCTCTGGTTTTTGGAATATATGAAAAGCGTAACCCAAGAAAATCTGATAGGTCTTTCATTCCTATTCTGTTTTGGTCGTAGGCTTTAAAAGCCAAAGAAACATAAGTGCGCCCCCTTTCATGGTACGATTCCTTATGCATTTCACGGCCTCTTGGTTCTTTAGCTCTTCCAAAACTTGGTTTATTCCAAGCTTGGTGCTTTTCTGAATAAAAAGACTGAGTTGTGATTTTTTGTTCTAACAAACTCCTGAGCATGGCCAACAAACTCACATGAAAATGAGCAGCAAGTGTTTCTAACTCTTTTTTTGACCAATGTTTATTGTTTTGCCGTTGGTGCTCAATAACAGATTGCATTTGTAACAATTCTTCAGCAGGAACTAATACTTCAGCTGAGAAAGAATTACACCATTTTTCAATTTTTACATCGGTTTTATTCGACATATCGCACAAGCCACCTTCGTTTAATAGAATATGACCCAATTCATGAAACAGGGTAAATGTTTTTGATTGTGGTTGCTCACTACCGCGCTTTATACCAATTATCGGAACAATGTCGTCTGTTATGGAAAAACCCCTTAAACCGTCTTGAGTTAAGCTCAATTGAAAGACTGCAACACCCAAAGATTCAACCTTCTCAATGTAGCCTTCGAGCGCAAGATTCAAGTCTTGAATTTCTCTTAGCTCATCGAGATTTAGCAAGGCTCTTATTCGCTTTGCTACAAGCTTTGGATTTTCGGACATGGAAGCTGAAAGATTGAACTTTGGAAATTCTAAGTTCATTTCAGTTCTCAATTCAACAAAGGATTGAGCCAATGCTCTTGCTTTGCGAACGGCCATGATTGTTTTTTCATGAAAACTTCCAATTTCAGCTGAATTTATTGTTCTTCTGTCTTTTGGAAGTGGCTTTTCTTTTGGTGGATTTGAAAGTAGCAATGTTGCAATGGTGCGCTTGTATGTTTTAGAAAATGCATGTAATTCTTCGAGTGTTGGTAGCTTTTCTCCTGATTCTATTTGATTGAATCTCTTTGCATT
>JAGQWA010000599.1 GCA_020437725.1 Bacteroidota bacterium
AATTAAAATCCCTGTTCATTAGTTTGAGCAGGGATTTTTTTTTTAAAAAAGTACCTCGTCTGGGCGAGAAGTCTATCCCGATCGACCATGGGGAGCATCGGGAAGCCCAAGTGGGCCTACAAGAAATTAGAATACCTGATAAGTTGTTCATTGAGCCCGCGCCAGAGACGCTAAGGATATTTTTTCACTACGCAGAGCGTAGCGACTGAAACTTTCAAAATGCCAGGTGTTGCAGCCAAAATTAGTAGCCATGGAGATACTAGTAGAATTACCTTGAAGACCTTGTTGGTTCACAAAACAAAATTCTTAAAAGCGTTTGCTTTCAAGTCTATTTCAAGGTTTGACAATCCCAAATTCTTGGCCACCGATTGCCAATTCGACGTGGCATCTATCACTTTTTGCAGAATTTGATTGGCTTTATTGTCTGAAAGTCTGAAGTATGCTGCAACTTCAAGAGCCAAATCAAGGTTTAAGGCATTATCGTTTTCGCTAATGTTGAGCATTAAGCCTGTACCCGTTTCAATAGGATTAATATCATAAGCTGGTGAAAGACTCCATCCTTTTTTGGTAAGTAGAAAGCCGTGATTTCTCAGGTGGTCGTCACAGTTTGAAACGCAAATACTAAAGACAATTCTTCTCCACAACTCTTCTAAATCAACTTGAACATTTGCGCCATAACTTGAAATAAATTCTGCTAATTCAAGATAACTAATACCGTCGTGAAAATTATTTCCATCTGTATATCCCAAAAGTGTCATTGCTGAGGCAAAGTGGATTCTTCCATCATCTGATCTATCAAATCTTTGCGACAAAAAGGTGTGGTGTTTTGAATACTTTATTACTTGCACATTCGGCAAGTTGAGTCCTGCGCTTTTTGCCAATTGGTAAGCCACCATTTCCCATGCGCCTACATCAGTACCATCATTCTTACTAGGAAACTTTGCAATCCAAAGTTTCTGGTGTTCATCTAAAATACTCGCTTTGGGTCTAGCACCACCCAGAGATGATCCTGGTGCTACCAACATAGCCAACCACTTTAAATACTCCGTGTCGTTTACTGACTCTTCATCTTCAAGCCTTAAACTAATCTCTCCCAATTCCCGAATTGATGTCCAAGGTGGTGCGGCTAATGCTTTATCATTATTCAAAAACTCACCTTCATGGTCAAGTTTAAACCTAAGCCCTCCCATTCGGTGTTGGTCATAAACACCGAGTAAATAATCCGTTTCAAACAAAGAGTTAGCGGGTCTGTTCTGGCTTCGTGCCAATGCTGCTTCTCTTCGTTTCATTAGTACTCTCCCCCATCTATCTGGTGATGAATCTGTGAAAACCCCAAAATTGCTCTTCGCTGCATCTGCTAAGTATTGTTTTCCTTTAAATAGCTGAAGCTCAGGATCTATTAACCGAGCATAGCCCATTTTTAGCCAATATTCATCATACTCAAACGAAAACACCTCTTTACCTCGCACCTTCTCTGAGCTTAGTACGCCCATTAAGGTAATCTCTGGTAGAAAATCCCAATCGGCATAAACGAAAATCCTGCTTTTGTTTAATGACGGAACCATAGACTATGATTTGTTCTGTTTTTTATTAAGTAAACCGGCATCTTGAATTCTTCTGCCCAAATCGTCATCTTTAGCCAATAGCAATAGATCATTCTCTAAACCTAATACGCGCAATACGTTTAACAAATTACCCAGCCCTACACCCGGATTGCCTTGTTCTAGTTTAACCAAAGTTGACCGACCTATTCCTGCCCGCTCTGCCACCTGCTCACTAGAAAGTTTGCGCCTAAGGCGAGC
>JAGQWA010000600.1 GCA_020437725.1 Bacteroidota bacterium
GCCCTTAAGCTCAATTTTGGCATTATTACCAAACTTGATGTTTTTAGGTACGGGAGAATTGAAAATGACTTTGCCCATCGTGTTGGACGTTGATGAACCAGTAAAGCTGAAAATCGCGTCTTCAGCAAGTGATAATGTTCCTTCTATAATGAGTTCAGCCCCTTCTTTTATGGTAATTTCTAGTCCTTTACCAATTTTTAATTCCCCATCAGCACTAATAACCAATTTACTCCCCTTGTTAATTATTAAATGGGTTGTACTGGTACCACCATAATCAAAATTGAGTACGGCTCCACCTTGCACATAAGTGGTTGACGTGCAATAGTCATCTGTTCCTAATTCAATTGTTGAAGCATCAACACCAATTTCGCAATTGCATATATAAACATCATTGTGCAGGTTTTGGGTAGGTGTTACACCAGTTTCGCGATTAAGGGTAGTGTTTTTAACAAATGAAAAGGTGGTTCCATTGGTTAAACTAATATCTTCTGCTACAGTAAGAATTAATTTGTTGTTACTTCCTAGGTTATAATCATCACTAGAGCCAGACCAAGTATTGTCTATATTCAAAAATGGCTCAAACTCGTGGGTTATTGGCACAGTACCGTCATATGGCATGAAAGTAAGATCCCAAGTTTGGTCGCTATAATCTCTTATGTCGTCAGTGGCAAAATTCTGTATGCTAAACTCAGGTGCCGACCCGGTGTAATTAACATTACGCATGTTAATATTAAATACCTGGGCTATTTCATCTGCCTCGTTGCAATAGGCCTCAGTTAATAGGTTAAAAAACTGCACAACATCGGTTACAGTTTCGTTGTTAGCAAGGTAATAATCTCGGAGTATGATAAGAATATCTCTAGTAGAGAGTGAGCAATACTCGCCTCCCGCAAATTCGACATCGTTGATAGTATTTTCCGTCAATTTGGTATTTAAGTTAAGATAAGGATTATCCTTATCATCCCAAAGATCAAAAAGTGCAGTTCCAATGGTCATTTCATTAACTAAAGGGTGTGCATTGCCCACTATTTTGCTGTACACAGGGTGAAATTGTGAACTCCTGTATTCATATATGGTGGCCTCATTGTCATCTTCAAAATACCGACTATCTACTATAAAAGAATAAGCATTTGCCAATCCTTCGTTGAAGGCTTGAGCGGCATTTGTGCCATTTAGTTCTGGTAAATGTTTACCTCCACTATTAGGTGCCATGTTAAAATTCTGCAAAGTAAAAACTATGGCATGCCCTACTTCATGGTAAATGGTGTTTTCATTATCCCAATCACTTACACGGTCTTCGCCTAATACAATGTTTAAACGCTCGCTTTGAGCGCCCCACAAACCTGGGTAAAAATATATGTCTTCATGTAGTATGTCATTTCCATTATTATGGTGATTATGATAATACCACCCCTTATAACTATCTCCATACCTATAAGAAATGTAAATCGTTTTCCAAGATATTGATTGATCTGAACTAAAGGTTTGTTTAGCATATTGCCAGGCTCTATTGGCCCAATGAAAAATAAGTAGCTCTAGCTTATCACTTACAGGTACTTCTCCGAAAGAATGTGAACTTAGATTTTGCTTTAATTTTTTATCAGCATTATAATGTATAGCTGATAGAACTAGATCTTCATTGCTGGCAGTTACCCAATCACCATCAAAAACAAGGTCAGACAGTCCTTTCATAACAACAACATTGTCACCATCAAAATCTTGCGCCAGTATTTTTAAATACACCTTTTTATCATTGTTGTTACCTGAAGTAAAGTTGTAATAAATAGAAAAATTGCCAT
>JAGQWA010000601.1 GCA_020437725.1 Bacteroidota bacterium
GTGGTGCAGATAAGGTGTTTTGTAATCAATTATAGCTCTGCGTTCGAAACCGGTCCATACGGTTGCTAATAATTCATCGCCATGACCCGAAATGTTTTTATGCAACAAAGTTCCGCCAACTACTAACCTAGTAAAATCATGATTTCGATCTACCCACCACTCATTAAAGTTTCTATCAGCCAAGGCTAAATGTGGCGAAGGATATAAGTACCACCGTTCTTTTACTTCGATATGAAGTTTGGTTTGAGATGAAGATGTAACAAATGATACTTCAACAGAATTAAAAAGTTTAGTGTTTATAAGGGCTCTTTGGCAAACACCTTCTAAAAAGTGTTGCTCTAGCACTGTTAAAGTATCGCCCGCTTTAACAGGAATAATTTTGGTAATGAAACCGTGTTTGGTTCTGTAGTTACCTTCAACTTCTATTAATTCTACAATTATCTCTTGCCCAATTACCATTTTTGGGATAGAAAATAATGCCAGAAGTAGTAAAAGAGCCTTGTACAATGTGCAGTTAAAGGCTCAAAAATAGCCGCATTTAAAGCATTACGTTCTTTATAATTAATAATATGGCGGGTACAACTACGCCTGCAAGCAATAGCACATTGGTAATTTTTTCAATAGGGAAGTCTGATTTTTTTAGCTGATTCATTGCCTAATTTTTGAGCAATTTGTTCAGCTGCTATGCAAGCTTACTGCGTAGCTACATTCTTTGCACCACACTTAATTTTATGCCTGTGTTTTGTGGGTACATCTGCATGTATTGAGATGGCCTTGCAAGACTATTCATACTTCTAAAGTGTTCAACAATAATTCCCAACTCTAAAGAATTAAAAAGCTGATAGCTAACACCAGTGCCCAAATAAGTATCTAAAACAGGCCTGTAAACACTATTCGAAAAATTGGCACCTATTTCAACTAAATCAGATTGGCTAAAGGTTGGTAAGTACGAGTTTGAGTTGAGCAAAAGCCTGCCGCTTAGTCCAAATTCAGTAATAAGTGTCCATTTATTTCTAGCGGCTTTTGCATATCGAAATCCAACAGGAATTTCTATCCAAGTAAACTGGCTAAACACCCTAAAGTTATCTCCAACAATTATTTCTTGATCGCTGTTTTCATTATTGGGCAATGCCATGTCTTCTTCCTTTTCTATAGATAATATGCCATTGCGTTCTTGCGGATTAACATAAGGCAGTTTCTTGTAGCTAATATTTGGATCGTCTTCTCTGCCATTTATGCTCAAGCTAAAGCGAGTTTGGTTTGTAGCTTGCATAAGCCCAACGCCGGTGGTAAGCATGAGATTATCTTTTAACTGAAACCCAAATTTTGCTCTGAAGGAATTATACCAGCCACCACGATAAATCTTATTATTCAGTGAAGCCAAATCACCATTTTGAGCAGATCTAAAATTGAAATCGTTATAGCCCGAGCTTAGGCTAAAAAGCGCAATGTCTTCGCTTGTGGCTTTCTTCTTTTTTTCAGGGTCAGTAACAAATTCATCTGCCAAAACAGGTATGTCACTCATTTCCGCCAGCGCAGTTGGTTCTAAAATAGGATAATCTAAACCGCGCAGAAACATGGGTTGGTATTCGCCTCTTAGGCAACTGCTGTTTAAAGCCAACAGTAGGGCGGCGTCTGCTTTGTCGTTATTCGCTTGCGATAATTGCGAGTGATTATTCCCATTAAGATTATTATAGGATGAACTGGTTAATGGTTTAAAATTTTGATTTTCGGTTTTACCTGAATTTGATTTTAACGGTACACTTGATTTGGCCAGACTCTCCTGATCTTTTTGATT
>JAGQWA010000602.1 GCA_020437725.1 Bacteroidota bacterium
TTGATTCTCTTAGGGAAGATTTGGTTCATGAGGGATTTTACTTCTTCTATAAAGACAAATTTATAGTTGAACGTGAGGTAGAAAAAATGTCAAAACGTTGGCAAAATGTGGTAACCCCAGACTCAATGGTTTCGCAGTATGGAGCAGATACATTCCGTATGTACGAAATGTTTTTGGGCCCAATAACTGATTCAAAACCTTGGAATACACACGGTATTGATGGCGTTTTTAAGTTCTTGCGCAAATTCTATAACCTATTCCATAACAAGGAAAATGCTTTTGAAGTAAGCAACGAAAAACCATCAAAAGATGAATTTAAGGCGCTGCACACTTGCATTCAAAAGGTTGAAAACGATATTGAGAAGCTTTCATTCAATACATGCGTAAGCCATTTTATGATATGTGTAAATGAGCTGCAAGCGTTGAAATGCAATAAGCGCGAAATATTGGAACCTTTGGTAGTACTTATTTCACCTTTCGCACCACATTTGGCCGAAGAACTTTGGCAACTTCTAGGAAATGAGCCTAGTGTTACTACTGCTAATTATCCAACTTTTAACCCAACTTACTTGGTTGAAAGCGAGTTAACTTACCCCGTTATGATAAACGGTAAAATGCGCGCTAAGATCATTTTGCCAGCCGAAGCTGGTGAAGACCAAGCCCTTGAAACCGCACTGTCAACAGCCGAAGTACAAAAATGGACTGATGGAATGCAAGTGCGAAAAGTGGTTTTTGTTCCTAAAAAGATTTTGAATTTGGTGGTTGGATAATGAGAATTACTCTTTTAACATTAATTGCCGGAATAATGCTTTTTGCTTGCGAACCAATTATAGGCAATAAAGCTGCAAAACAGGGGGAGAAACCTACGCTTACTTCAAATGACAACGTTGATATAGTTTCAGAATTTGGGCCAAAATTGGTAGCTGAAATGGTTGATGCGGCAGATTTTTTGAAGTCTGGAGTTGCCACTATTGAAATTAGAATTGACAACGACTCAATGGTGGTTTACAACGACGCCATTGAAATTATTGCAACTGACAATTTGGGTAAAAAGCACACTGTAACCATGCGCGAAAAGCGGGCCTACTTTAAACCCAAGGAATTAAAAGCTGGTGAAAACAAGTTTCATTTTGAGTTGAAATGTTTGTTAACCAATGGCTTAACAGAGAAAATTAGCACAACTCACACATTTATAGCTTCAGGAATTTAGAAGAGAGCACATGTTTTTTAAAGGCAAGAAACACGATATACCAAGCATTTTTCATGATACGGTTAATGAAAAGCCTATTGAGCATTGCCAAATCTGTGGGAAGAATGTGCTACTAAACCAAACTCATTATGTAATTGAAAAAGCGTTTAAGCGCAAAGAAGTCATTTTTGAATATGCCATATGCATGGATTGCGCTGAAACCAAGCGCGGCGACATGTCAAAAGAATCAATGGAGAATATTTCCAATTACATGGTTCAGCATGCGCAATTCCAAGAGCGTTTCTTTGAGCTTCGCGATTATGACTACGATACCAATCTATGGCTAGGCAAGTGCATTTTTACGAACGAGCCTATTGACGAGCAGGAAGAATACCAGATTCAAGGCGTTTTTGTGGGCGATAAAATGGTTTCAAATCAGTTTCCTTACATGATTGGTACCAAGGCAATGGAAGCCATGCAAGAGCTACTCTCATCAGAAACCAAAGACGAAATGAATCGGTTTAAAGACGAGTTCTTCAACGTGCCACCAGAATTAGAAGAGCTTTTTAAAGATCCCAAGTACATTTTGGTGCATTAGAGATTTAG
>JAGQWA010000603.1 GCA_020437725.1 Bacteroidota bacterium
GCCTGTGTAAATGTATTTTCCTTTGCCATAGTTGGCCACAACGAGTGCCCCTTTCAATGATTCTTCGCCTGGATCAGCGCTTTCTAGCATGGCGGTATATTCTTTTGGCCACTCGTGCGGAAAATACAAACCACGCTCTTGCACCCATCCTTCAAAATCTTTTTGGGTGATTTTATTTGGACGGTTAAACATGGGATGCTGGGGTTCCAGAATCTTCATTTCAGCCGTTTCGTCGGTTATTCTATCACTAGACAAGGTTAATCCATACGGGCCAATTTCATCAGTTAAAACACCGCGAGAAGTATTGTACTGCACAATTACTTTTCCACCTTGCTCACAATATTTAAGCAGGTATTGATAAATATTGGGCATGTTGTCAATGGTGTTGAAGGTTCTAATTCCTAATATAACAACATCAAATTCAGCGAAACTGCTTTCGTCAATATTGCTTTCAATTAGTTCAGTAACATCATAACCAATGGCAGCTAATGCGGTTGATACATCATCTCCAGCTCCTTGCAAATAGCCTATTTTTTTGTTTGAAATGGAAATGGGTTCAAAAACCAATTTCGACTTGGCTTCGGCTTGCACTATTTGAGATGGAATGTGCTCGTATTCAATTTCAACCAACGACCTATTGTGCTCAAAACCTTGTTCAATGGCAATGGCTTTTATTTCGCCGCTTTGGGCATTTTTACTTGGAGTTACTTTAAAAGTGAACTTTTGCTTTTGGCCAGCAAACGTGCTTTGGTAATTGATAAATGCTGGAATTACTTCCCAACCTTTAGGTAGTTGTGGTTCTAATCTCACTTTTATACCCTTAATCTGAGTGGTGGTGGTAATAACCACTTCTTGCGTTTTTTCTTGAGTGAACAGAAAAACCGGGTGCTCAAAGTTTGAAGATACCCTGGCTCTAATTTCAAACGGTCTTCTTAACTCGCCTTTTGCGCCATTTCGCCAAACATATTCTACCGGAATTTCAATTTGAACGAGTTCGCCTTCCACTTCAAAAAGCACCTTTGCTGTTTTTGTGGGTTGAATGTCTAACGCACCAATAGACAATGGATCTTTAAAATTAAAAAGGGCAGGGCCGTGTTCGGCATTTAGCCAATACGGTTGTGTTAACGGAATTTTTACATCAATAAATTTCTTTAGCACCAACAACTCGGTGTTCTTGTTCAGTTCTAGTTTGGTATCGTCAAGCGTTCTGGTTTCATCTAAATAGCTAATATTCTTGGCAATAACTGGCACCGAACTTCTATTTAAAGCTTTAAGAATGAAAGTAGCCGTATCGCCATGGCAGGCATAAAAATCAACTGGATTAAATGAAACCCAAAGACCTAAACAATGCGTAATGATTTTATCAATTTCAGCTTGTTTTCGGGCTTTCCAATCAGCATTTTCAGCATCATTAATCGTGGCTTTTAATTCTAGAAGCGATTTTACAGAAAGCGAAGGATCGGCATCGTTAAACTTGCTCAAGATCTTCTCAATTTCAGACTCAATTTTTTTGGCAAGCTTGTAATCACCAAATCTAAACCATGTAAAATCTACATTTTCAAAAACATCCTTTGCGGCAGAGTCACCGGTTAAATGCTCAAAATATTCGGTTTCTTCTCCGCGAGCTATGGTACTGCCAAATCCTTGGCTTCTATGTGTACTTCGGCTTAATGAAGCAATAGAATTGTAAGACATTCCTAATAATGGGTTGTAGTCTCCAACTTCAAGCGCTACCACACCTTTAGGCGGAAATGTTTCTCCGCTGCGACTATAGGCCCACCATGATGTGTTCCA
>JAGQWA010000604.1 GCA_020437725.1 Bacteroidota bacterium
AAAGAGATATCCAAAAAGAATTTGGCCCATATCATTCAAGCCAGGGTTGAAGAGATTTTTGAACACATCATGTTCGAAATAAAAAGTTCAGGCTATAAAGACCAACTTATAGGTGGTATAGTGCTTACGGGCGGCGGTTCAAAACTTGAGCATATTAACCACTTGGTTGAATATGTTACTGGCCAAGACGCCAGAATTGGATATCCGTCAGAGCATTTAGGCAAAGGGCTAAGCGAAGAAGTGAAGAACCCACAATTTGCTACAGGTATTGGTTTGGTTACTCATTGCACCCTTGGTTTAGAAACCTTGCAGCAAAATGAATATAAAAAGCCAGAAACCAAGAAGGCTGAAAATTCTAAACCCGAAGGCTTTATTAAGTCGTGGTTTAAAAAGGGAATTGAATGGTTGAGCGACGACAATGTAGAAGATTTTAAAGAATTAAAATAACCGATTATGCAGTTTATCGAGCCAGAAAAGCAGAGTTCAATAATTAAAGTAATAGGCGTTGGTGGCGGCGGCGGAAACGCAGTAAACCACATGTACCGTCAGGGCATAGAAGGCGTTGATTTCATTATCTGCAATACTGATAACCAAGCGCTTGAAGCAAGTCCGGTTCCATTGAAATACCAATTAGGAGCTGAACTAACTGAAGGTTTAGGTGCTGGTGCCGATCCTGAAAAAGGTAAAAAGGCAGCCATTGAAAACTTGGAAGATATTGAAGCCGTATTGGCAGATAATACCAAAATGGTTTTCATTACGGCTGGTATGGGCGGTGGAACAGGCACGGGTGCGGCCCCTGTAATTGCTCAAGTAGCTCGCGAAATGGGCATTTTAACCGTAGGTATTGTTACCACACCATTTAGGTTTGAAGGCAGAAAGCGTATGGGCAGAGCCATTGAAGGCATTGAGAAAATGCAAGATGCCGTTGATAGTTTGCTCGTGATTAACAACGAGAAACTGCGCGACATGTTTGGCAATTTGCAAATCTCAAAAGCTTTTGAGCACGCCGATAATATTTTAACTACAGCAGCCAAGAGCATAGCTGAAATTATTACATACGAAGGCTATATAAACGTTGACTTTCAAGATGTTCGCACGGTGATGGCAAACAGTGGTGTGGCCTTAATGGGTACTGCCATTGCCGAAGGTGAAGACCGTGCCATGCGAGCTGTAAAAGAAGCTTTACTATCGCCACTATTAGCTGATAACGACATTAAAGGTGCTAAGCACATCTTGCTGAATATTTCTTCAGGTTCAAAAGAGATTACCATGGACGAAATCTCTCAGATAACCGAGTACATTATTGATGAAGCCGGCGAAGAAGCTGATATGATTTGGGGAAATGCTTTTGATGAGCATTTAGACGATAAGATTAGCGTTACCATTATTGCCACTGCTTTTGAAAGCAAAGGCATGGCTAGTGAACTCATTGAACCCGCAAGAAAGCCCGAGTTTGAAATTACCACGAAAGACAGGGTAGAGAACTTGGTAGAGCCGGAGCCAGCCGCTAATCCAACTCCAATAGATTTAAAAGAAGAACCTGTTCAAGAAGAAACGGTTTTTAAGTTTGAGCTTAACCCAGATGCTGATGATGAACCATTGGTGCAAACTGAATTGCCAGTAAGCAGAGAAGGGGCTCCGGTTAAGAAAGAAATGAATTTAGAAGAGCTTGAAACCGTGCCTGCTTTTGTAAGAAAGAAGAAAAAGCTTGAGAAGGTTACTCATTCGGCTGATACAGAAATTTCGAGATTTACACTTAAGGAAAACGATGATAAGAAGCCTGAAATTA
>JAGQWA010000605.1 GCA_020437725.1 Bacteroidota bacterium
TAAACAACTATAAGTTGGCTGCCAAATGGTATGAAAAAGCTTGCGATAACAAATTTTCTGAAGAAAAAGTACCTTTCGATAGTCCAGACCCACAGTATTATTATGAATACGCATCGGTGCTAAAATCTCTTGGAGAGTATAAAGAAGCACTAAGAATGTTTGAATTCTACCAAGAAAAAGTTCCAGGAAACAGAGAAGTATCGCAACAAATTGCCTTTACAACTGAAGCTCAAAAACTTATAGACCAAAACGTTGGAACCAGATATGAAGTTGAAAAAGAGAAAAGACTAAGTTCTGCTCAAAGTGATTTCTCACCCGTAATTACTGAAAAAGGACTTGTTTTTACATCAACCAGAGAAGGCGTGATTGGTAAAGACAACTTATGGAATGGTGAATTAAAACCAGATATTTTTATTGCCGAAAAGCAAAAAGCAAGAAAAGGCGGAGGTAAACTGTCAGCACCCGTTTTAATAGACGAAGAAGAAATTGTAAACACCAAAGAGTCTGAAGGATCGGCAACCTTTGCCGACAATGGAAAGACCATGTATTTTACATCATGCAACAGGGTAAAAAACATTAACGACGAAAGTGTTAGAGATTCAAACTGCGTTATTATGGTAACTGAAAGAAAAGGCAAAGCCTGGACAGAACCAAAAAGACTAGAGTTTTGCTCTGATTCTACTAAAGACATTAACTACGGCCAACCCGCTTTAAGCGAAGACGGTAATAAACTGTATTTCTCTAGTAATATGCCAGGCGGTTTTGGTGGACATGACATTTGGGTTTGCACTTACGTAAAGAAAACAAAATCATGGAGCGACCCAATTAACTTAGGGCCAACCGTTAATACATCAAGAGACGAGATGTTTCCCTCTCCTTATGGTGAAAATGCGCTTTATTTTTCTTCTAATGGCCATTTAGGCTTAGGTGGATTGGACATTTTTGTTAGCTATGGAAGAGGAAATGAGTGGACCAAACCAAAGAACTTACTTTACCCAATGAATAGTGGCGGCGATGACCACGGGATAACATTCGAAACTGATAAACAAAAGGTTAGAGCACTTGGCCAACACGGTTACTTTGCATCGAATAGAGAAAACAATCGTGGATTTGATGATATTTTTTCATTCAAAATAGTGCCGCTTAAGCATACCATTTCTGGTTATGTATATAATGCTCAAGACTCAACCGTAATTCCTGAAGCAAAAGTTACTCTGTTCAACTTAACAGATACCAGTGATGTGTATGTTATGACTGATGTGAATGGTTACTACTTTATGGAATTGGGCGAAGAAATTGAATACAGCCTTGAGCCATTTAAGAAAGACCTAGAATGGAAAGATGCGAATCCAACAGCTTCAACAAAAGGTTTAGAAGTATCTACTCACTTTGATAGAGACATGTACCTGCACCCAATGCCAGTTGAGTTTGAACTTGATATTCTTTACGATTTAGATTCAACCGTTATAAATGCTGGGGCTGCTAAATTGCTCGACTCTTTTGCGCTTGTTTTAGATAAGCATTACTACACGGTTATGGAGCTTTCATCGCACACAGACTGTAGAGCAACCAAGCAATATAACCTAGAACTATCTCAAGGCCGTGCCGAATCGGCGGTAAACTACTTGGTTAGTAAAGGTATAGACCGCGAGCGTTTTGTAGCAAAAGGTTATGGAGAAGAGAAGTTGAAGATTAAAAAGTGCTATTGCGAAAAAAGAACAGACCCTGGATATACAGATTGTACTGAAGAAGAACATGCTCAAAACT
>JAGQWA010000606.1 GCA_020437725.1 Bacteroidota bacterium
CTTTCATGGCTTGCATTTGAGCAGCCAGCGATTGCATTTCACTTTGGTCAATAATATTAGCTAACTCTTGTTGATGCCTTTTTTCTTTTTCAGCGGCAAGAATCTTCATGTTTTTTATGCGTGTAATAAGTGTATAAATGGCAATGGCCCCTACTAACAAGCCAATTACCAAAACCAGCAATAAAATATTTCGTTGAAGCCCTCTGTTTTTTACCTTTTCTTCTTGAAGGGCAATTTTGTCTTCTAGAGCGTGAGAGAGATTATTGAGTACGGTGTTTTGCAAATTGGTTCTTTTGTGAACATCAGCCAGTTCCTTGGTTTTATTATAGTAATAAATGGCTGAATCAGGATTACCCATATTTACATGCGAAATAGCAATATTGTTATAAAGAATGGCCCTATCATGTGCATTTAAAGTGGTGTCAGCCAGATAACCACGTTTTATATTAAGTCCCTTTTCTTCTTGACCATTGTGACCATATAATAGTGCTATGTGCTTTCTAACTCTCTTAATTTCATAGGAGTTTTCAATTTTCTCATATAACATTACTGATTTATTGTAGAAATAAAATGAACTGTCATATAGTTCAAGGTCAGAGTAAGCATCACCAATACAGGATAGAATTCCGGCATAAATAAAATAATCTCTTTGTATTTCTGGCTCAACCCTTATTAATGAGTCATAGTAAATAATACAGTCCCTTTTTTTTCCTAAATCATATAAATACATGCCATATACAGAAACTGCTCTAAAATAATAATTAGAAGTATCTGTTTTTCGCCATGACGCTATTTGATTCTGGAGCTTGTTCAAGTCAACTTCTTCTCCAATGGTTCTCCAAACATGCATTTGACCCTTGATGTTGTGCAGAAACGCCGCAGTATCGTTTGATAGTATAGCAGTGTTTAAGCCATTGCTAAATTCAATTAATGCTGAATCAAATTCATTGTTGTCGAAGTAATTATCGGCTATTGGGTTTAACGAAAAATATTGAGAATAGCAATTTGAACAAAAAGCCAGAATAACTAAACTACTGCCTAGACTGATTTTTAAGTTCAACATCCCTGCCATTGCTATTATTTCCTTCTTTAACTACAATTTCAACAGCTTCCCTGGTTCCAAAAGAGAAACTATGCTGCAACTCCTCAAGTCCTCCATTCACCCCACCTCGAATTATCGGAATAGTCACTTTTAAAATTTGATCATCGGCATAGTTGCATACCGGATTAGTACCTTCATAGGGTCGGGTATCATCCCAGTTAATTCCTGCAGTGTCTACAATGTATCCAGCAGGAAGTTTAATCACAACATTTAAAATGTAATTTCCACCACCATCATCTATTAAACTACAATTAGGTGAAAAATCTGTTAGTGTTGCCATAAGTGATATTGTTTATGCCAAACCTAAACAATAAATGGCAATATTTTGGCATTATTTAATTTCTTGATAATCTATATAATCGCCTTCAGAGTCTGGAATATGCGATTTATCAGCAGTATTATATTTAACCTTAGTTGCGCCTGTTGAATGGCCATTTGGCTCGCGAGAACGCTTATTACCACTAAATAAAGCGGCATCAACTATTTTCCACACATAGTAGCCAATTAATACAAAAACCAGTGTTCTTAAAAGAGCCATTTCGCTAATGAAATTATTATCTGCAACAAATTAAACCAATACAGGCAAACAAGAAAGGTTAAAGTACATTAAGCTTATCTGCTTAAGAACATTGACTTTTTCTTATACAATTCTCTGAAATAAGG
>JAGQWA010000607.1 GCA_020437725.1 Bacteroidota bacterium
TATTTTTTCGGCCAATTCTGGGGTATACTTACTTGCATCAGACTCTAAAAGGCCTGCCACTTGGTTAAGCATTCTAGCAATTGAATAGTAATTTGAAGCAGTTCGCATTTGGTAAAACCAAAATCTTCTTGGGCCGTATTCTGTCATTTCTTTATAAATACGGTTCATTTCATCAAGCGTTGCCTGGTAGTTCTCTGCTAATTCGGTATTGGTTGCCTGCAATTTTTCGTACACCACAAATTCTTCTTCTTTTTTCTTTTCTGCAAGGCCAATTCTACGCAGCGATTGCAATTTGCCTTTGTAGTTTTTGGTGGTATTAGCAAGCCTTTTTATGCGGTTAGAATATTTGATCATATTGGCATCACTTTCTTTAGCCAGACGTTCCATATAGTCTATTTGCCAAGCCCAAGTTTCTGAGATATATGGCATTTGCACGGTTTCCATATAATTAATAAACGAAGCAGGGTAATGGCGAAAAGTTGTTCCTGGATATCCTAAAATGAACACCAAATCATCTTGGCCAACACCTTGTGGGTTAACTTTTAAGAATCGCTGTGGTTTGTAAGGAATATTATCTTTATTGAATTTAGCTGGTTTTCCATCTTTACTAGTATAGGCTCTAACAAAAGAAAAATCGCCGCTATGGCGCGGCCACATCCAGTTATCTGTTTCGCCGCCAAACTCGCCTATATACCGTGCCGGTACATAAACCAACCTAACATCATCAAGAAATTCATACCTAAAAACAAAGTACGAAGCTCCTACTAGCATTTCAGAAATATTAATCTCCATGCTAGGATTGGCTTTTTCTTCTTCTTCTCTAATTTCAGCAATGTTTTTGCGAATTATTTCGTCTCTCTCAAGAGCAGACTTGGCCGAAGCAACACCCTTTAAAACGGCCGACGAAATGTCTTTATAGCTTTTCATTATTTTTACCCTAAAGCCTTCCATTGGTAATTCTTGCAGCTTATCTTGGGCAAGAAATCCATCGCGCATGTAGTTGTTTTTCTCGGTAGTATGGGGCCTTAAACTACTAAAAACACAGTGATGGTTGGTAAGAATAAGACCATCGTTACTCACAAAAGATCCAGTACAACCATTCAGGTTTACAATGGCATTTATTAAACCATTTCCGTTAGGGTTAAAAATTTCATTTGCGTCAATTCCTAATCCCATGGCTGTTAAATCCATACTTTCTAGGAACGAAACTGGGTACATTCCTTCTTCGGGCTTGGGTGCATAGCTCACCAAAAAGAGCGAAAGCATAAAGGTTACGAGCAGTTTAATATTTTTCATTGTTTAATGATTGCTTATTTGAAAAGTGGTTCCTTCAATGGCTAAAACAGTATTTTCAAAAACTGACTTTGCTTCTTGCAAAAGGGGCTGCAATTCTACATATCTACTTGAGAAATGGCCTAAAATTAATTGATGAACGTTATAATACTTGGCCAATTGGGCAGCTTGCACATTGGTACTGTGAAAGGTGAGAAAGGCTTTTTCTTCTAAATCGCTGGCAAAAGTGGAATCGTGATACAAAACAGTGCAATTGTGCAAAGGTGAGTTATCACTAAAAACTGGCCTAGTGTCTGTGCAATAAGCATAGCTAAATGGTCGCTCGGTGGTTTCGGTAAATTCTTTGCTGAGCCACTTTTTGCCAATTATTTCCACATCTCGGCCATGTTTTAAATCATGGTAAAATTCAACAGGAATTTGGTGTTCCTTCACTTTCTCTATTAACAATTTTCTGGGTTTGGGCAGTTCGGT
>JAGQWA010000608.1 GCA_020437725.1 Bacteroidota bacterium
TGGCAAACACCAACGCTATTGCAGCAACGGCTAGAAAATAGCGATTACATACTTTTATCGATATTATGCCAAAAACCAGCAAACAGCTATTAAAGAAAATAGCAGCCGAATAGATTTCAGCATGGCCATGAAAATTTTGAAAAGCTAGCAATCCAATTAACAAGCAGAACAAAGTGAAATGCTTATTCTGCTTCAACTGTTTGAAGTAAAATCCCCAAATCCCAAGGGTGCCAATACCAAAAACAAATGCCAGCATTCTGAATGTTTGGTGAGCATCTGTACCAACTGTTTTCATAACCAGCTTGGCCAGGTTTAGATAGAAATATTCGCCAGAATGCAGTCTGAATAGGTCAAGGTTAAATATCCTTCTTAATAAAGTTCCAACAGCATCATCACCATTATAGTTACTGAAGTTTTTAATGGTATTTCGAGCATCGCCATATGCATCGCTTGCGGTTGGGGCTATAATAAAGAGAATACCGGCAAGCACCAAAATCATCCATATTTTGGATTTAGCATCAACCTTTTCTAAAAGTTTATTCCCTTTATTGGTATATAAAATGATTCCAAAAAGAGCAAACAATGCCAAAATGATGAATACTGGAAAGTGCATAAAATGATGCACTGACCAAAATGCTCCTTCAGTACCAAGAATTCCGTTTAATGCAATAAGCAAGAGAAATCCTGAAATCCAGTATTTGGTTTCCCGAATCAAGCTGCTATGGTTTTAATTCCTTCAACCAGTTTGTCTAAATCATTAATGGATGTGTATAAATGTGGTGTAACCCTTATGCCATTAAATGCTTTATGTTCAATTGCCACGGTAAATACTTTATACTCATTAAGTAAGCGCTGCTGCACTTCTTTTGGGCTCATATCAGTAACTCCCATGTTGGCAATTGCACAATATCTATCTGCAGAATTTGGCGTGTTGAGAAATATTTTTGGTAAGGGCTTTACTTGATTAGTCCAGTATTCATTTAAATACCTAAGCCGTTTCTCCTTTAACTCTGAACCAATGGTGTTATGAAATTCAATTGCCTTTTTAACTGAAAGCAAAGTGGCCACCGGCCTAGTGCCCCAATGCCAGAATTTCCTTATATCATCCTTCTCAAACTCAGTATCGCCAAATAGGGGCCATATTTCGGCAATTCGATCTTTTTTTACATACAGCAACCCAACCCCTATTGGGCAACCTAACCATTTATGCAATGAACAGCCTAGGTAATCAGGGTCTAAATCATCAATGCTAAACTGAAAATGTGCAACAGCATGTGCTGAGTCAACAATTACCTGAACTCCCCTTTTATGCGCCATTTCTATAATTTTCTTGGCAGGTAGAATATGGCCAGTTGTATTAATAATATGTGTAAGAAGAATGTATCTCGTTTTCGACGTTATGGCATTCTCATAAACAGCCACAATTTCTTCGTCATTTGTTGGGTGAATTGGAACTTCAACTTCAACCCTTTTTATACCATTTCTTTTTGCTTCTTGTTCTATGGCATGAATCATTGAGTAATAATCTTGATTTCCCGTAATGATTTCATCTCTTTTTTGCCAGTTTATACCATGAATCACCGTATCTAATGCTTCGGTGGTGTTTCTACAAATGGCAATTTTTCCTTTTGAAATTTCTAAAAAACGTTCCATCTCTTCATGAACAATGGCAATATCATTTCCTTGTTCGGTTCTCATGTACTTTGAAGACAAACTATTAACTCTTTTAATGCTTTGCATTTCGGCATACATC
>JAGQWA010000060.1 GCA_020437725.1 Bacteroidota bacterium
TCAACGCAACCTCATAAAGAAAGTGAGATCAACACACAAAGAAAATTTTGCCAAAGAACTTGCCGAAGTATTTAATCCCGATAACAGAGATTACACGCCTTCAAAGGCCAAAGTAAAGCTTCAGGAATTTGCAGATAAATGGGAAAAATACTACAAAGAGTTGAAAGACATAGATAAGAAAACCTATAATCTTTTCACCTATCTCTCTTATGATTATAGAGTTAGGAGAATGATTTATACAACCAACTGGATTGAAAGACTCAATAAATCCTTTAGGCGAATACTGAAAATGAGAAATGCGCTTCCTAACCCAGAATCGGCCATTGTACTCTTGGCTTATAAAGCTATGGACATGGAAGAAGGAAAATACAGCTACCCAATAAGTAATTTCAAGAACGATAAAAACATTTACAACCACTATGTTTGAGAAAGTGAATAGTGGAAAACCTTCTGCTCGGACACACAATTTGGGACACTACCTCTGAAACCAGTTACCCATGACAGAAGCCCCCTTCTAACTTCCCCCACAGGGGGAAGAATTAAGCCCTTCCCCTTTGGGGTAAGGGTTTGGCCAGCCCGAAAGATATGGTCTGGCGGGGATGGGGCTTAGTAGTCAAATCTTCTTGGTTTTAGCACTAAAACTTCGTTCTCAGAATGACGATTCTAATTACTTTTTAGACTGCCCATTTCACGCTTACCCAATATTGGTATAAACGGCCTGCACATCGTCGTCGTCGTCAATGCGCTCTAGCATTTTATCTATATCAGCCATTTGTTCTTCTGTATATTCTACAGGGCTGGTTGGGAAGCGCTTTAGCATGGCAGAATCGGGTTCAATTCCCAATTCTTCGAATGCTTTTTGCATTTCGCCAAACGAAGTATAATCTGCATAGGCAAACCACTTATCGTCTTCGTTGTCAAGCTCATCAAGACCACCATCAATCAAGGCCATTTCAAGGTCGTCGCGGTCCAATTCTTCTGGTTTTTGAAACTCGAAAACGGCCATGCGGTTAAACATGAACTCTAACGAACCAGTGGGCACCAAACCACCACCAGCTTTGCTGAAATAATGCTTCACGTTGGCTACAGTTCTGGTTGTATTATCGGTAGCACACTCTACAAAAACCAAAACGCCGTGGGGACCTTTGCCTTCGTAGTTTACTTCGGTAAAATCAGCAGCATCTTTTCCTTCAGCGCGTTTTATGGCCGCAGCTATATTGTCTTTAGGCATGTTTTGCCCTTTTGCGTTGGCTATGGCCGTACGCAACTTTGAATTCGTTTCAGGATCGGTACCGCCTTCTTTGGCTGCCACTGTAATGGCTTTGGCCAGTTTAGGAAATACCTTACTCATACTTGCCCAGCGCTTCTCTTTGGCGGCGCGTCTATATTCAAATGCTCTTCCCATTTTTAGGTGCTACTTTTTAGTGGCGCGAATTTAAAGTTAGGGAGTGAGTTAGTGTTTGAGTGAGTTGGTGTTTTAGTGTGATAGTCGGTTAGATTTTCACCTCCAACGTAACATACCCCGTTCTTGGATCAGAAGGAATGATGCCCGGGCCTGGATAACCAGTCGCTCGTCGGGTGAAATAGTTTTGATCTAAAAGATTGTTGATACCGGTTTCAACCTTAAAGCGCTTGTATTGATAAGAAAGTGAAAAATCTACCACTTGGTAGGCCGGAATGGTTCCTTCTATGCCGCGTTGGTTGTCCCAGATTTGTTGTTCTGCGTTTGAAGCATCAGAATATTGTTTTGAAAGATGCACCAATTGCACATTAGCCAATAAGTTCTTGTAACCAAACTTCACTCCTGTTTTTAGGTTTACCAAAGGCACAAATTCTACGTTGTTGCCTTTTACCCCATTAATTTCTGATTCTGTATATCTGGAATGTGTAATCGCCGTATTAGCAAACCAATCAAGTTTTAGGTGTTTTTTTTCTTTAAACCACCATTGTTTTAGATTGAAAACCGTGTTCATTTCAAGCCCATAAACCAAAGCACTACCAATATTGCCACGATAGCGGACAATTCTGCCCGTTTGGGTTTCGTTTCCATTGGCGTCAATTCGGGTTTCTGCTCTCAAAACTTCGCCTATTCTATCATTATAAAACATGGCGAAAGCACCAACATCGTAACTCAAAAACTTGTTGCATAAGCCGCGCATACCGGCATCAATGGTAAAACCATGCTCATCAGAAATATTAGGATCTATTTGGTATGATGGATTTACAATTCTGACATCATTAAACGTAACCGAGCGATAATTCTGAGAAATATTGCCATAGAGTTCGGCACACTCATTTGGTTTAAAACCAATTCCTAAACCAGCCAAAGCGAAGCCCCTTCTAAGCGTTCTATTATCAGCAAATGTTTGATCTCTAATTACGTTTCCGGCCAAATCGAAATCGATTGCTCTAAAATGGCCAATGCTCTGTGTTTTTATGTATTCGTAGCGAATTCCAGGGGTTAAAGTAAGTTTTGATGTTAACCAAAATACCTGTTCAGCGAAAATGGCCACATTTCGGTTTGGAAACCTAAAACCTGATTGCATGGCATATTGCGGAAATTCTTCGTTCGCAAATGCAAAATCGGCATCTGTTCCTGATGAGCCTGCGCCTTGTTGAGATGTATTGTTAGAATGGTAAACCTTGGTTCCAACCAAAAACGCAGCTGGCTTGTTAAAGAGCTTATATCTGGTAATGAACCGCGCTTCGGTTCCCCAGTTTCTAAATTGGCCCACAATTAAGTCTCTGGGTGCCGATAAATCGTCAGCTTGCGAAACACGATTGGTTCTAAAACCAATGGCTTCTCTGCTCGCATTTAAACCATAGGCGTTGATAGACAATTGGCTATTAACACTAAACTTATGCTCCAGTTTTAGAGATAACATTCGCCAATTAACCTGAAACCAGTTGCGGGTTCTGTTGCTGAAAGTAGGGTCAGAATAGAATTGCGCATCTGTGAGCCCCCCTGGTTGTTGCGCCAAATAATGCAAGTAAGTTGACTCTAAATTTACTCGGGTTCTGTTGCTAAATTTATACCCTAAATGGGCAAAAGCATTTTTAGAATCAAAATGCGAATTGGGTCTAAAGCCATCACCTGTTTTATAATTGAAATAGCTGTAATAACTGAACTTTCCAACGGTTCCGCTTACGCTATTAAAACTCGAGAAATTATTGAAAGAACCCAAAGTTTGGCGAGATACATACTCAAACTTTTTAAACGGATTGGGTTGTTTCATTTTGAAGTTGACCAAGCCCCCAAACTGAGTGCCGTATTGCAAAGAAGCCGCTCCACGCACCACTTGTACTTCTTCTAGCGCTTCTGCTGGTGGCGTGTAATAACTTTCAGGATAGCCCAGCACATCAGCACTTATATCGTAACCGTTCTGGCGTGTATTGAAGTTGGCTGTTCGGTTGGGATCTAGTCCGCGGCCGCCAATGCAAAGCTGCAAGCCGCCGGCATTACCTTCAAATATGTTAAGCCCAGAAATCTGTGAATAAAGCTCGCGGGCATTGTTGTTGGCCAAGTTTAATCCACTACCATCAATAAGAGCAACTTCGGTCTTTTTGCCGGCGTAAATGGCCGTTCCATCAACAGCACGAAGGCGCTTTAATCTAACCAGTTCTTTGTTTCTATCTACGATAATAGCGGCATCAAGATTTTGTGAAAGTTTATCTAAAACCCAAACGAAATTGGTATCGGCATTTAGATTCAATTCTTGTTCAAGTAATTGAAACCCAAAGGCATTGATTTTTAGGTTGTAAACGCCAGACTTTATAATGAAAGAGAATTGGCCATCAAGGTTGGTTTCGGCCAAAAATTCTCCATTTGACTGATAGATGATGGCACCGAAAACAGGCAGGTTCAATTGGCCATCAATCACTTTGCCCTGAACCTTTACCTGTGCCTTTAACAGTGAAACCAAAAGGCAAAATAGAAGTATGCTAAAGCCCTTTAATTTCATGGTTGAATGGGTTTAAAATTTCGCTCTTATTGGTTGAAGTTGGCAGTGCTGCCAAGTTGATGTCTGATCGCACATAAGGCTGACTGGTTCTTCCATTTATGGCCACATAACTATCAACATACACTTCAGGTTTTTGCATGCCTTTTTTCAGGTATTCATCTTTTAAAAAATGGGCAAATTGAATAATGAAATCAGCCTGTGTGGCCATTTGCTTTTGTTGGAAGGCTGTTAGGAATTGATCAGCATTTACCCTTTCCATCTGGCCTGATTCAGCATCTTTCACTTTGAATTCTGCATAGCCAGCTTTCTCCATGAGCATAACTCGCCATGAGAACCTAAAGCCCTGTTCGTGCCAGAACAATTCACCCTTTTGAGTAACAAATCTGAATGGCAACAAAAACTGAACAAAGAAGAAAAAGGCCAATAATCCCATGCCAACTTGTCTAATTAAACTGGTTTTATAAACCAAGTTTTTCTCAGTATAAATACTCCATCTTTTTGGCCAAAAGCCTAGTAGTTTTTCATGAAAATTAGCACTAAAGAAAATGAGTGTGCTCAATATCATGATGAACGGAAACATTCCAATTGGAAACAATGCCCGGGTTAATACATGAAAGAAAACAACCGCCGCAAAAGCCCATATTCTGGTTCTCTTCCAAAACAATAAGAATGGTATGGTTAAATCATAAAGTGCTCCAGCCCAACTCATTCCATAATGAACCCAGGTTTCGTTTAACAATGGGCCAATTATTGGCAAGTCGCTATTAGCCGGTAGCCAGATTTTTAATGGCATGGCATTCAACAACCAATCGCTATTCAGTTTTGCTAAACCTGCATAGAAATAAACTATGCCAAGCAAGACTTTTATGCTCAATATGGTCCAATTGGGTACGGTTTTAAAAGCCTTTTCTGGGTTTAAATAGGCATCTATTGAAAAGCGTTTGTTGGCTGGTAACCAGATTAATAGAAATGCCACTAGACTAATAAAATAGTAGTGATTTAGGTAGGTGGTTTTGTCAATAAGCTCTATGTAGGTAAAGCTCAAAAAGAACGTGATAATGGCCAAACTATATTTAAAGCCAAGTGCCACCATTAGGGCCGACAAACCGCAAACAACAAACAATACATAGGTAAATGGGCCAAGTGCAGTAACCCATTCAAACCCTAGGTATTTGAAATGAAAACTGGGCTGAATATACAATTGTTCAATCCAGCCGTTGAGCCAAAACCGAACAATACTGGCCAACATCATTAACCCAAATAGCACTCTAAAAACTGCGAGTGGCGCTGAGTTAACATTCTTGTTTAGTGATGATGATATGTTGCTAATCGCCGTCAGCATCTACATAGTTTACATTTATGTTTAGTGCTTGCATCATATCTACTTTTAACAGTACTACCAGTTTTTGCATTTCGTCATAAAGCTCAAGCATTTTGGTGTTGTTAGAAACAACTTGGTTGTAAAGCGAAATGTCAAGTGCATTGGCTTTATCTTCAATTGAATTGAACTGCGCCATGATGCTCGCGTGAATGACTTCGGTATTTCTAATTGAATTGAGATAATTCAAGTATGCCGCGAGGTTTAAGTCTGTGAAATCACTTTCATTTTTATCGTAAAAACCTTTGCAAGCTTTTAAGGATGCTAATAAAAATTCTTTGGTTGGAGCCATGCCATAAGGTGCTTCAACATTTTGTGGCAGTGGATTGGCAGAGTAAACACCTGCTGGAATTCCTACTTTTCCGGCTCTCACATATTTCTCAAAATACTTCACGTATTCGTTCACAACAATGGCGGTTGAACTATTGGCACCAAGCCCATTGTTATTAATAAAGTCATTTGCACCTGATTCTTTCCAAAATGCCAATGTTTCTGAAGCCAAACTTTCAAGTCTATTTACCAAGGCTTGTATAAAATTGGCATAGCCATCTTTTTCAAATGTTTGCGCTATTTCAGTGCCTGAATTAGCCAAACCGTACAAGAGATAATTAAACGCCGGGTATCCTTGAATAACAATGGTTGAAACCTTGCTAAAATTATAGCTATTGCCAACAATGGCCTTAATAAGTGCATTTGTATCACATGGATAGGTATTTACAAACTCGCGGAGTCTCAATTCGTTGGCTTTTTCTATCTGAAACATGCTTACTTTTTGCCATGCCAGCGCACTTTGAACATAAGCTGAGCGGGTATTGGCCAAAGAGCCAGCATCAGGATCTGAAACCAAAGCTGCAACAGCTGCTTTTAAACTTATAATGCTCGTTTGCCAATTCTCATAACCTGGTATCATGTAATCATTAACCCAGGTTTGAAGCATGGCCTTTCTATCAAATTCATCTTCTTGTTCTTTAGGTTCGTCAGTTCCGCATGATGATAAAGTGCCAACAAGACAAACTGTTAAAACAGCAAAGGCAAGCCCTGTAAAGAGCCTGCCTGCCTGAATTTTGAATAGGTATTTAAGCATTTTATGCTTCATCAACAGTAAAGTCAAATTCATTAGCTATTTGGATGGCTAATTCTAATAAAATGGTGTCTAGGTAATCGGCATCCCAAAAGCCAGAAGTTCCCTTGGTGAGTTTGCTCAGCATTTCATCAACTTCAGCTTTTGAAAAATATGGCTGGTTGGTTTCAGGATTTTGAGTGAACCTTAGGCTGTAAATAAATCCATAACCTTCAGAAAGTGGATGAAAAGCTTGGTCAACATTGGGAGCTAATTTTTCTTTTCCTTCTTTTAAATAATGAACCGCCCTTATAGCGCAAACTTTTGAAAGAGAAGCTCTTATAATATCAATTTGAGCATCTCTTTTCTCCCAATCAGCATTTTCAATAGCCGCTCTGCCAGTAATAAAAGCCGTTTTAATTTCATTGTATATTCCTGCAAAGTCTTCGTCTTCGTCAACTTGGCCTAAGTAACTATCCCAGAAATAACCTCCATCAGCACCAAATATATAGCCATAAGCTTCGTCCCAATAATGCTCCATGCTGGTGTAGTTGGTTCCATCTTCAAGCACTAATTCTTCTTGTTGTGAGCGCAAACCACCAGCATCTAATTTATTGACGCTTAGATAGTTGTTAAGCACTTGATCCATTAAGCACGCGCCCATAAGTCCTTTTTCAAAAAGTTGAACATATTCGAGGCCATTATGGTCAACCAATCGCTTTGAATCGGCCAAACCAGCGTTTCCTAAGGTAGCAATTTCGGAACCAAGGTTGCTTATTTCGGTAAGGCTGCTAAGCCAATTATATAACAGTTGAATAATTTCAAACTGCTCAACTGAATTAGTTGAGAAATAGTCAACTGATGCAGCTGTTTTTGACCTTAGGTTTTTAGTTGAAGTGTTTAAATCTTTATTGGCAAATGGACTGTTTTCGTTTGCAAACATATTTTCTAAAATGCCTTCGGTTATGGGCCAATTGGCTTGGTCTTTGGCATAGCTGGTAAGCTCTTTAAACATTAAAAGCCTATCTGTCTGGCCTTTAAAATCAACTGACGACTCACCGTTTCTCTCGAAACTGTAAGAAGTTGGAATGGTGTATTCTGGACTGGGTTGTGGATCGTCTGGCTGGCAAGAAAAGACAAATGCCAAGCTTGCCATAATTGAGATGTAGAAAGTGTTTCTTTTCACTTTATTTTTATTTAGACTCGTTATAAATAAATTGATGATGCAAATGTATTCGACTCGCTTTAACTACCAAATTTTATCTAGACTAATTTTAAATAAGCAAAGAAAACGGCCAATAGATTATAGAACAGATGATTTAGGTCATGTTTCGCTTGTTAGTGATTGAGTGATTAAATGTTTTAGATGTATGAGTTATTTTCGTTCAAAACAATTTCACATGGCCACTACTCCAGAAGAATTTATAGCAGCAGCTCCTGAAGAAAGACAAGAAGCACTAACCAAACTCAGAAATGCGATTTTGGATAACCTTCCTAAAGGTTTTGAAGAAAGTTGTGCCAGTATGATTCATTATGTAGTGCCATTTAGCCTTTATCCTGCAGGGTATCATTGCCCACCAAAACAGCCCCTACCCTTTATGAGTGTTGCCAACCAAAAGGGTTTTATTGCACTTTACCACATGGGCATTTATGCCACACCCGAACTGCATAAATGGTTTGTTGATGAATACCCCAAGCACAGCAAATTCAAACTAGACATGGGCAAAAGCTGTATTCGATTTAAGCGACCAAACGACATACCTTTTGATTTAATTGGCCAGCTCGTTACTAGAATGACTCCTGAACAATGGATTGGCATTTATGAAGATGCTTTTAAGAACCGCTAGAAGTTCTCAATAGTTATTTTTGATGAATGTGGGTTAGGCATTTATTAGGCATCATTTTCATTCTGGCATTTTTTGCCTCGTGTATCGAAGAGTTAGATTCACCAATTTCACAAAGCCAAGTACATATAATTAATAAGGTAAACGATTTAAAAATTAGAGAAACTAAATCTTTAAGTAATGGCGGATTTCTAATAGCCGGAAATTCAGAAAACAAGCCGTATGTGCAATGTGTAAACCACCTGGGCAATGAAACATGGAGTTATGTTGCGATTGAATATTTAGGCTCTTATAATTCAATAGATAATGTTGCCGAAAATCAAGTATTACTGGGTGGTGAAGAAATTGTTGGAAACAATATTGGCTTTACTTCAGGCCTTTTAACCTGCTTTGATAAAGAGGGAAAATATAAATGGACCAAACTTTATAGTGAAGATTCAGCAGCGCATTTTAAAATAAATACACTTGTTTTTAGCCCAAATACCAACAGCTACTTTGCCATTGTATTTAAATCTAAACCGCAAGGTTTAGTTTGGAATCAAGAATATACTCTTGCTGAGTTTGATATAAATGGAAACATCGTTCAAAGCCAATCTCTTGACGCATTTGGCGTGAGCTTTTCATACCGTTCATTAGCTTTTTTCAATAACACGTTATTTATTTCAGGTTATCATTCTCAAACTTATAATCCTGTTATTGGCAAGTTTAATGTAGTTTCAAAAAAACTTGAGTATCAAAATCTAGATGGGCAAGTTTCTGCCAACCATAGTTTTTATAACCTAAAAGCTTCAGAACACGGTCTAAGTGCAATACAGATTTATTCAGAAGGGCCTAACGAACCAAAAACTTACTTGGCCACCTTCAACTATGATTTAACCCATTTCGATTCGCTCTACCTTAAAAACTACAATGTGGTTGATTTTCAAGAAACTGGCAAAGAATTAATATGCTACGGACAAAAACTAGTGGATAATGGATACAGACCCATTATAACAAGAATATTGGACGGAAAAATTACCAACGAGCAATTTTTAACATTGAACCAAGCTCGGATACTCAATTATAACACAATGCCTCAGTATCTAAAAGTATTAGCATTCAATGCCGGCAACCTTATGCTCATAAACCTTGATGTAAATGACACTGAAATGTTTTTAAAGAACTAGTATGGCCAGGTTCATTTTTCCATATATCCTGTTCTCAATTATTGCATTATTCTCATCATGCTCAAAAGATTTGGAGTTTGACAAAACCGACAGCCAAACTCAACCTTATTATGCCAAATTTTTAGACAACACCCATGCTTATTGGAATTACCAAAATATTTATAGCCACGAAAACGAAATTATTCTTCAAGGAAGAGCTTATCTAAAAGAGCAATACACTCCAATTGAAAGCAGATGGCAAACCAATCTAAATCATATTTTGCACGATAGTTTTATCTTTCAAAATGCGCCAGAAAACATTTATGGAGACTTTAAGTCTGTTTTTCATAATGGTATTCAATACCTAATGAACCAGAACAACCCAACTTTGCTAATAAACAACAATAGCCTGGCATTAAGCCAAGAAGTGCATTTTAATTCTCCAACAACAGCCTATAACTACTCTCTGCCGTTCATAAACAGAAAAAACGAGATTCTAATTGGCTCCTTTGTAAGCTTAAGTTTTGGCTTAGACCGTGGCGAATTTATTCAATGGTTTAGAAGTGATTTACAACCTAAACGTACCACTTTTATAAGGCAAGGCGCGGCCGGCGGCGACATTTATAACCTTATGGTTTTTGGAAATAGTGGTGAAAAAATTTGGCTTTTAGGAACAATGTACAGCACTACTGGCTCAGAAAGAACCGATAACCAGCATGTTTTTGCAGGAATTTATAATGATGAAATGCGAAGTTTTGAGAAAATTATTAAGCCAAAATCAACCTTCAATAGTTTCAACATTAAAATTAACAACCACATTGCCCTTACAAATGAAAACGCCATTATTTACACCGAAGAATACAATTCTAATTTGAACGAAGTAAACCGCAATCAATGGACTTTAAACAACCTTTCAGAATTTGAAGTTGTGAAAATAGATAGCAACCTGAATGTAGTTTGGCGAACCACCATTGCATTTGATGAAACCGAAACAGACCCCGTTAATATTAAACAGTTAAAAGATGGCGGTTACCTAATTGCCGGAAACCTTAACTACGATAAAGGCATTTTACAAAAGAACTTTGTGGTTAAACTCAATGCCAATGGCGAAATAGTATTACACAAAAAAATAAGTGAGTTAAAGGATAATTACGTGTGGGACTTCACCGAGCTAGATGATGGTAGAATTGCCCTACTCACCAACATGATTTCCCTTTCAAACTATTACAAAAAAATGATTGTAATGCTCAATGCAAATGGCGAATTGGCTGATTAATATCTCCTCATGAAAACTCTTGCCAAGATCTTCTATGTCTCTTTCTTATTAATAACCATCTCTTACACAGCTTACAGTATATATTGAACAGACCTTTCGTGGCGAAAAATTGCCACTTCAGAACAAATGAAACGCAATTCACAGCTAGTTGCCGCTAGTCTAGGCTTTTCAGATTGGTTCTATCTTGTGTTTGATAGTTTATATCCCAACCAGAGAACCAGCATGACAAACGAACAAGTTGCAAGAATGCTTTTGGCAGAAGTACTACCATTTGTAAAGAGAAGCGATTGTAAATGCGATGATATTGGCTATTTAATATGGGACAACGATTCGGTGCAATTCGAATACAATTTCTCGGAAATAATTGGAGAATATTGGGCTTTTGGTTATGGGCTAGAAAAATATGTTGGTCCGAGTGATTGCTTCAATTTCTGGCTAAACAACGACATGTACATTGGCCCATATTTTGGTAGTATGGAAGAACTTTCCATTGCGGCTTTCAGCAAACCCATTAAGCAGTTAGACAACAGCCAACTTGTGGATCTAATTCAATTGAGAATGAAAGGTGGGTATCGAAGTGTTGTTCCGAACAACTAACACACTAATTCGCTAATTCACTAACACACTAATTTACCAAATCACTAAAATACTAATTCACCACTTCCCTACCTTCACACCTCCATGTGGCAATCATTTTTAAAAGGCTTTGAAACCCATATAACCTTAGAAAAAGGGCTTTCTGAAAATACCTTGGCCGCTTATGTTCATGACATTGACAAGCTTAGGCAGTTTTTAGAAATACAAGGTTGGCAGCTTCACCCCAAAGAAGTAAACCGCGAAACCATTAGAAAATTTTTGACCTGGATAACTGATTTAGGGTTTACCGCCAATTCGCAAGCACGCATTCTCTCTGGCATTAAGGCCTTTTTTGCTTATCTAATTGAAGAAGAAATTATTGTAGAAAACCCCTTAAAACACATTGATGCACCCAAGCTAACCAGAAAGCTGCCAACGGTTCTTTCAATTCAAGAAATGGACGCCATTATAAACGCTGTTGATCGTTCAACACCCGAAGGCGAACGCAACCGCACCATTTTAGAACTGCTTTACAGTTGTGGTTTAAGGGTTAGTGAGTTAATAAACTTAGAAGCAGGTAATGTTTTTTGGGAAGATGAAATAGTACGCGTTATTGGTAAAGGTGATAAAGAAAGATTAGTACCAATTGGTTCAGTAGCCATTAAACAATTAAAACTGTTTATCAACACCATCCGCCGGCACGAATCACC
>JAGQWA010000609.1 GCA_020437725.1 Bacteroidota bacterium
TTATATCATTGAGTGAAATGGTATTATCAGGTTGTGCCTGGTTTTCAATTACTTCAAGCCCTTCAAAGCTTCTAGAAAGCTCTTTATCGCCCCAATCTTTAAAAAAGATTTTGTAGGTGGTAATGTCAATTCCACAAACAATGCCCACACCAAAACTTGGGTGTTTTACTCTGGCGCCAATTCCTAGTTCCATATCAGATTTATTTCATTTGGTTGCAATATCTACAATTGCACAAGGTTCTAAAAAACAATTCTGCAATTAATACGCTCAATTATGAATTGGAGTTTGCCAACCCAATAAAGATTGAACACATTCGGTTAAATCTTAATGCTATGAAACATTTTTTACTTATTTCATTTACATTATTCAGCATTTGCGCTCACGCCCAAAAACCAGACTTCGATACCTTGAATGTAAATAATTGGTCAATTCCATTTTCTACAGCGTCAAGCCACGGCTGGGATCATGTTGGTAAAGCCAAGTCAATATGTCCAAAAGAAGAAGGAATACCTTCCATTTTTGCGTTTTCTCTATGGTTTGGAGGTTTAGATAGTGGGGAAATTAGAGCCACAGCTGCCACGTATTTGCAAAATGGAACAGATTTCTTCTATGGCCCATTAAAAGATGATGGAACTGCAACTGGAACACCCACAAACGATCCTTGGAACAAAGTTTACAAACTACAGCGTTGGGAAGTTGAGAAGCACATTCAAGGCAAAGGCACTTCGCAAAATATAAAGAATTGGCCAGCTCATGGAAACTCTGCATTTGGAGAGCCTGAAAACATTGCCCCATTTGTTGATGTAAACAAAAACGGAATATATGAGCCAAATAAAGGTGATTATCCAGAAATGAAAGGAGACCAGATGCTTTACATAGTTAACAATGAGTCTGAAAGAACTAAACGGCAGGCCGGTGGGCCAGCTATGGGTATTGAAATTCATACAAGAGCCTATGCATTTGCTTGCACGGATAATGAAGCGCTAAACAATACCGTTTTTGTTGAATATAGGCTGTTCAATAAAAGCAAGGTTAATTATGATTCTTTCTTTGTTGGTTTTTGGGCAGATACAGATTTAGGTTACGCATATGACGATTATGTGGGGTCAAATCCAGAATTGGGTTGTTTTTATACTTACAATGGTGATAATCAAGATGAAAATCATTTCAAAAATTATCTTCCCATAGTTTCATTTTATCCACTAAATGATAAGCTCGATTACTTTCTCTACTATGAAAACAGCTTTACAACAAATGGTAATCCAGCAGGTAGAAATTTCACTGATCATTACAATTATTTAAGAGGCAGATGGAAAAATAATAGTCCAATATTATTTGGAAGCGATGGTATTAATGTCCTTAACTCAAAACCAACAAAATTTATGTTTCCGAGTAAACCATTTGAGAGAGGAGAAGGGGTTTGGAATGAAACTACAGCTAATAGACAACCAGCTGATAGACGTGTGATGGGCTCAACAGGCCCATATACTCTTAAAATGAGTGATACACTTGTGTCAACTTGGGCTATCTCGTTCCATAGAGATATTTCCGGAAGAACAATGGATGCATATACCCTTATGGAGAAACAAATACCGCTGATTAAGAAGCAATTTAACAATGGCTTCAAAAATCCTTGCAGCCCAAAAACAGGTGCTTCAATTTCTGAAGCTAAAATGCAGGCAATTCAATTATTTCCGAATCCAACAAATGACATAGTTTCAATTGCGAGCTCAAAAGAAATTAAAAGCTCGT
>JAGQWA010000610.1 GCA_020437725.1 Bacteroidota bacterium
TTTTCAATTTAATTCGGTTACTACATCGCTTATGGTGTTTTCAGGTGTGTTTGTGGCATTTTCCGGTGGGTTTATTATGATATGGTTATATGGGCAGCCTTGGTTTATGAACTTTGATATTTTTGGAACTAATATGAGAGATTTATTTCAGATGAAGACCATTAATCTGAGTGTAGCTGTTTGGGTTGGGTTTTTGGCGTTGTTTGGCATTGCCACAGATGATGGTGTTTTGGTAGCCACTTTTTTGAAAGATAGTTTTAAGGCAAATTCGCCCAATACCATTCAAGGCATACGAGATGCAGTGGTAGAAGGTGGTTTGCGTAGGGTAAAACCTGCTCTTATGACTACTGCAACAACTATATTGGCATTAATTCCTGTTTTGACCTCTACAGGGCGTGGCTCCGATATTATGTTGCCTATGGCTATCCCTTCTTTTGGTGGCATGACCTTGCAAGTAATAACAATGTTTACCGTGCCGGTGCTTTATTCTTTGTGGAAAGAATTGCACCTAAAATTTTCTAATAACACTCAAAAAAATAACAATGAAAATTAAGTTAATATTATCATTATTATGTTTCATGATGCTTTCATTTGTACTAAAAAGTCAAACACTTGATAGTTTATTAATCAAAGCATACAACAATAATCCGGAACTAAAAGCACTACAATTACAGTATGAAGCGGCTTTAAAAAAAGCACCTCAGGTAAAACAACTGCCAGACCCCACGGTAGGTGTGGGCGTTCCGGCTCTACGCCCCGAAACACGATTGGGGGCACAGGTGCTTAGCATTTCTGCCAGTCAGATGTTTCCATGGTTTGGCACATTAAAAGCCAAAGAAGATGTGGTGCTTACTATGGCAAAATCTAAATATGAGCAAGTAGCTGCCGAACGTTTAAATATTGATTATCAAATAAAAACAGCTTATTTTAATCTATACCTTTTACAAAAACAGCAAGATGTTATTTACAAAGATATACGCATATTTGAAACGCTTGAAAAAGTGGCACTGGCTAAAGTAGAAAGTGGCAAATCGCTTGCTTCAGATGTGCTTACGGTAAGGATTAAACTGGAAGAATTAAACAATAAAATACAAATTCTTGAAGAACAAAAGCAGTATTTTACAGCTGCCATTAATGAAGCGGTCAATAATCCTGCAAGTACAATTATTTTGCTTGATACTACTACCGTTTCGTTTGCCGATTTGCATTACGATTTAGAACAATTCAAACAAAATATTCAAGACAATCATCCGCTTATAAATCAGTTAGATTGGAATATTGAAGCATCAAATAAAGAATTGGCTTTAAACGCTAAAGATAGAATGCCGTCTATAGGTTTAGGATTAGATTATAGCATGGTTGCTAAGCGAACCGATGCCAACCCACAGTATAACGGAAGGGATATTCTTATACCTAAAGTAGTGGTGGCAATTCCTCTTTACCAAAAAAAATATACCGCTAAAACCGAAGGAGAAAAACTTAAACAAGAGGCATATAACTTGCAAAAGGAAAGTGTAACAAACAAAATGATTAGCAATATTCAAAGCTATAAATCGGAATATGAAAGTGCTAAGCTAATGTATAATTTAAGTAATAAGCAAATTGAAATTTCTAATAGTGCTTATGATATATTACTGGCAGAATATAGTAGTAGCGGTAAGCGGTTTGATGAATTAATGAAATTGCAAGACAATATAAATAGCTACGAAATAGAAATACTGAAAGCGATA
>JAGQWA010000611.1 GCA_020437725.1 Bacteroidota bacterium
TGTTGTTGTGCTGGTGCAGGTTTCTTAAACCGAAAAGGTTTTTAGCTAGTTGTTGAGATAAGGTAGAGCCACCGCCTGCACTGCTTTCATTAAACAGAATTGTTTTTACGGCCACTCTGGCTAAGGCTCTAAAATCTATACCAGCATGTTCTCTAAAACGCTCGTCTTCGGTCGCTATTAAGGCATTGATTAAGTGCGGACTAAGTTCTTCGTAAGTAATGTTAGTTCTGCGTTCTCTGTAGTATTTGCCCAGTATTTTACCATCTGAAGTAAATACGTTTGTTGCCAATGGATTCTTAGGATTTTCTAGCACTTCGGAGTCTGGTAATTCGCCATATTTACCTGCCTTTACTTGCTTAACCAATACATAAAATGCAATGCTACCGGCAATAAAACATACAACTGCGGTAATGCTAAGAATAAACCAAATTCGTTTGAAATTTCGCTTTGGGTTATCAGAATTTTCTGAAGGCGCGTTATTAGTTTGACTTATACTAGAACCAAACGCACTTGGATAGGGATTTTCATTAGCACTCATTAGTTTTCTTCAATTACCGATGAATAATTTACTTCAAAGAACTGCATGTATTCCTTTTCGCTTTGCGCTTTTATTAACAGCTTGAAATTTGGCATGGATGCAAAAGACATTGGTGCTTCTTCAATTTTTAATCCTTCTAAAAATTCACTATCGCTAATAAGGCCTTTATGAAAAGCCACTGCGGTTCTTAAATCTTTTAACCCTTGAATAGTTAATACCGTTTTGTCTTTATCTGTCCATTGGTATGGAACTACATTAAGGTTTTTGCTTCTGTGATATTTTCTATTAAAGTCTGAAAAAGCCAATGATAAATCTTTTGTTTTTATTTGGTTGCTAACAACTATAACGTAAACGAAAGCTCCTTCTTCAGAATACTCGTAGGGTATGTTGAGCATTTTGGTTAGTTCTTCTTTCGCTACAAATTTTCTAATTGAATCATTAGCCAATTTGGTGCTATCTAGAATTCGTTGCTTTTCTAGTTGTTGCCTACGGTTTATATATCTTATTACATTTTGTGCTTCATTGGCTACATTATGCGTGGGGTAGGTTGTAACAATGGCTTGCATTTTGGCAATAAACTGATCGTCAGGCAGTTTTTTGCCTTCGCAAACATGCCTTAGGTAATCAAAATTGGGTTTTAAATAATTGGGGGTAAATAATGAATCGGCTTTTAACGAATTGGTAATTACGTCTGAGCAATTGTTTTTTAAAGAAGCTTCATAAACGTTATCATAATAGGCCTCCAATTGTTGATTAACTTCATAATCTGCTTCAAACTTGCCTTTTCCATTTAAAAGCTTGGCATATTCAGAATTAGGGTGGTTTGTAATTAAATCAGTTTTTAACTCGATTGCTTTTGTAGAATCGCCCAATTGTAAGTTAAGTTTATATAAATAGTACTTGGTTGGTATTTTAAATTTATTCTCTGGAAAGCGCGTGGTTAGTTGTACAAAAGCTTCTTTCGAAAGTGGATAATTGGCCAGCTTTTCATAATAAATTACCCCATTGCCAAATAGAGCATCAATTATTTTACCTTCTGCGGCTCTTTTTTGTGAAGGTAAAACAGGTAGCTCGTCATAAAAACGACGGTCGTCTTTAGCTACATTTTCAAATTCAGAAACATTAGCTGGGTCATCTATTTGAGAAGAATCGCCATCATTTGAATTGTTGTTGATATAGGTAGATGTGTCT
>JAGQWA010000612.1 GCA_020437725.1 Bacteroidota bacterium
ATCTGCCGCCCCTAAAGTCGGCATCTACTATGGCAAAATTGGTTGTTGGGAAGGTATAAGGCGTAAAAGACCACGTAACATCATCAACCCAATAGGCCGAATTGTTGTTGCTTGGGTCGTCGTTTACAGGATAAAAATCTATACCGGCAATAGAATTATTAATGCCAGTTTTAGTAAATGATGCTACTTCTTGATCATCTATATTCATAGTCCATTGTCCTTTGGTTAAATCAATCTGATAGTTGATTTTATGCCATTCACTCGATGAAAATGAAGTGCGGTAAAAAGTACTCATGTCATCCAGAAATAGCGAGTCTCCGTACAGATAACATTGCAAAGCAGTGGCTTTTCCATCTTGGTGGGTACCTTGAAAATTGAAATAACCACCTGATTCTTTCTTCACAAACATCCAAAACTCAATTTCCATCTCACCTGAGGCATAAGCTTCACCAAAGTCTAATACCACATCAGTAGGGCCACCATTGGCGCGGCTTGAAAACAAATAGAGCGAATTGTTGCCAGAATGTGCTTCGGCATCAGAAACAAATGCGTCTTTGGCCTTATCGTATTCGTGATTCCAGCAGCGCCAATTTTCGCTTTGTTCAGCAATTCGGCTAAAAGGTTCGTAGCTTTCAAAATCTTCTGAATAATTCTGTGCCCAGAGCGAAAAATAAGTTAGCAATATGCTAAGCGTAATGGTAAAGTGTTTCATAAAAGCTTTATTACTTAATGTCAAAACTAGATGGTTTTAACAGGCAAAAGGTAACCCATTTGGGTGAAATTCAAGGACATTTCAAATTGTTAAAAAAGTTTTAAAAGAAACAGTTGCAAATGAAACCATTACATTCGCATCTGTTTTGAAAGAACTAGGAAATCCAAAAGAATTTTTAGGCTACTTAATGAGCCACGCCATGAAAGGCACCGGAACCAGGCTAATGGATAATTTTACCCAAGCTGGTTTTGATGTATCTAAACCCCAATGGTTTGTTTTAGTTCGTTGTTTTCATTTCGAAAACGAAGAACTATTGCAAAGCGAAGTGGTAGAAATGATGATGGGTGATAAAACCGCCGTGACCCGCGCGGTTGATGATTTGGTGAAGCAAGGCCTTGTGAGCCAGGAAATATATAAACAAGACCGCCGAAACCGTGTTTTAACCCTAACAACAGCTGGTAAAGAAATGGTGCCAAAACTCATGCAATGCGCCATGAAATCTATTGATGAAGTTACCCAAGGAATTAGCCAATCTGATATGCAGATTACCAAACGTGTTCTAAAGCAAATAATAGAAAATAGCAATAAGCTTAATGCAAAATCATGAAAGCTAGACAACTCATTATTATCGGGGCAATTGTCCTATTGGTTGGTGGTGTTTTAACCATGAATTTCATTGCCAGCATGAAAAAAAGTCCAGAACGCAAAGCGCCGCCACCTGCCATAAGGTCGGCTGAATATGTGCTGGTAAAAAATGGCACCATTAGAGCCAAAATACCAGTAACAGGTAAGCTCGATGCCAAAGACAAAATTGAGATTTATGCCGAAGTAACGGGTAATTTATTGCCTAGTTCAACAAGGTTTAAGGCAGGAAATGAATTTGCACAAGGCGCCACACTTATTAGCATTGATGATAGCGAGCTTCGTTTATCTCTTCAATCGGCCAAGAGCAATTTTTTGAGCGTGCTCACCAGAATTCTGCCCGATTTAAAGCTTGATTATCCAGAAGCTTATCC
>JAGQWA010000613.1 GCA_020437725.1 Bacteroidota bacterium
CGTTGTAAATATTTTAGTGAGTAAGGTTCAACAATTCTGTCTGCTCCTTTATAGCGAATTTTTAGCAAAGTTTGCTCTCTACCAGCTTTCATTATTGGAGTGCGTAATTCCGCACTAAAATAAGCAAATTGAGCAAAACCATTATCAGGATATATAGCAAAAAGAGTATCGAGATCGGTAGTGAACAAGTTTATTGCTTCATCTACGCCAAACAGAAATTGTTTGGCGCATACTACTGTTTTGCTCCAGTATTCTTTGAAATAATCGAAGGGTGTTTTATGTAAAATATCTTTTAATACATGCGGATTTCTTCCAAAAATAGTTTTTTGAACGAAACTCTGCACAACTTCCTCCTTGTTTAATTCACCTCCTAAAAGTTTTATTGAATAAACATAGTCAAACAAATCGGGGGCGTGTTGTCTTTGTAAAAGACATTTTAGCTTCGTTGCAATAATTTCCTCCAACTTCATACATCGGATTTTGCATACTAAATTTTCAGCATCGGAGTATGGATGGATTAAATCAACTGTCTGTATCGGTAAAAGTACTTTGTCAAAACGAGTAATGTCCATCGAGATTCTAAGTTTTATATGGTCTGACTCGCCGTTAAAACCCTTGAAATAAACTTTCGCTTCATAAACTTTAAGTCCTGGTATTGGGGCTTCCGAAGCTAAAAACTTTTCCTCAACTTTATTGTCTTCTTTTACAAAAACAACCCCTGATTTTTCTTGAATAAAATCGCAAACCTTGTTTATTTCTTGAAGGAGTACATTTTGATCAATATCCCCTGGAATACCAAAATCCAAATCGGAAGAAAAACGAGTATTTTTGAAATACCCTTTACGCAAGGCATTGCCACCTTTTAGAAAAATTGAATCCTTGAGATTGCTTGTGGTAAAAATCCCAAAAATCAGCCAACCAAAGACATAATCACGCTCAACATTTGACGAGTGGATTTCAAACTCCTTTGATTTAGCTTCGATTTCATCTTTTGAGATCATTTCTGGCGTAAATCAAACGGGTTGAAGTTTGTGCCAACGTCGTATGTATCAAGTCCTTCTTTGTGTTTTACAATCTTAATAACTCGCTGGGTAATTGGAAGTGCAATGATTTCCCATACCGTACAAAAGACAACGGTAGATATCGTAAGCGGAATAATTTCTGATGCAGTAAACCAGCCAGCAAAATAGAAAGCTGTGAAAAAAGCAATCGTATTATCAACTGTTTGCCCAAAGAAAGTAGAGAGGACTAGACGAGCTGGAATGAATTTACCTTTTGTCCAGATTTTCATTTTTGCGACTACATAGGAGTTCGTGAGTTCTCCAGCAAAAAACGCAATAATGAAACCAAGTGCAACTATAGGGGCAGCTCTAAAAATCAGATTGAACGCCTCGTTATACTCAAAGCCAGGGCTAGGCACATAGCTATAAATTGAGGTAAGTGTCGCAGCAAGGAGCATACAAGCAAAGCCCGTCCACACTATTTTTCGGGTGACACGATAGCCGTATACTTCAGTGAAAATATCAGCAAAAATGTAAACGAATGGATATGCTATTGCACCAACAGAAAACACAAAGCCCCACATATGAAAGGTTTTGAGCGATGTAAATGTTCCGACAAGCAGTACTGTCACCCATAACATTCCAAAAACACCCAAATATTTGTGGTTTCTTTGGGCAGATACAACTGGG
>JAGQWA010000614.1 GCA_020437725.1 Bacteroidota bacterium
TAGATGTTAATATGGTAAATGACACAGCATCAAATACAAAGTCTCTATTTATTTCTATGTTAGAAGGGAATCCGTTTCTTGAGACTTCGGCTATGTTTAGGATTGGTAAGTCAATATGATAATTTAATGATTTTTTAGATTCGTCTGCAATGTTATGAACTTCATCTGAGATTGAAAAAGTATAAAAAGGATATTTGAATGTCCCCTGAGTTAGTTGATAATTTAAGCCATTTTCATCAAATACTTCAGGTAATTCATTGGAAATAAGTTTGGTAAATTTTAGATTGTTGTTTGAACTTTCAAACTCTGCCAAGAATCGTTGTTTTTTACCGATGTTCAAGTACTTGTACACACCAAAAAGGTAAGTTTCATTTGTTGCTGCGATAGGAAAATAGTTGTCAATAACGTACGATCCCTTTATGGGTTTTTCGAAGTGTATTTTTTTTAATTTCACTAGGCCATTTATATCAATTTCTAGCATAGCAAGTTTTTGTTTTGGCTCCAGACTTTTCTTACCTTTTTCAATTACGTCTGTAGTAACTAAACAATAAGCAGAACTATGAGTAGCATAAAAGCTTGTAATTTCACTGTTAAATTGAATAAACTTTAGGGAGTCATGGAGTTTTTTTACGCTAGAAAAGGCTTTAGATGAGTTACTTCCGTAAAGTTCATTATAGTGCATTTTCATTATAGTATCCGCATGGCTTTTTAGTAGAATTTTACCTCCAAAAAATACAGTAATTTCATTTTTGGCATCTATACTTAAGATACTTCCATTTGATACTTTTAAGATATCTAAATCTTTCGGAGAGTCATTTAATTTCGATGCAGATTGTATTGATTTGACTGTAGTTTTAAGGCCAAATAAATCATCGGCTTGTACATGATATATGTCATCTACAAAGATCATTTCTGAGTTAAGAGTTGCAATAATTCCACTAGAAAGTAATTCTGCCGAAAACACTTTATATAGTTCTTCGTCTACTTTGAACTCAAGCGTTGAGTTGGTTTTTGATTTTAAATCTCTCTCAATTTTTTCTTTCTCTAATTCAGATTCAACGAGAATTGTGCATGGATGACCGGTTAAATTGCTAACTGTCTGAAGGATGTTACTCATATTGGCGCATTGTTGGCAATCATTTGATGATAGTTTTGCGAAAACCGCTAATCCTGATTTTTGTAATGATTGGCCACTACAGGATACCACTAGAATAATTGATAATAAGTAGGATGATTTTATTAATCTCATGAAAAAGTTTAACTAGTAAGTTATGTAAAAAGGGAGCAGAGCTCCCTTTTATTTGGTTAAGGCATGATATGAGTGAAATCTTCGTAATCCCCATCATCATCCGATCCAGGTGTGCCTGGATTTATGTCTTCAATTGGCCACCAATTATTACCAATTTGCAACCAGAGATCATCTTCTTCATCAATCCAATACCGATGACAATTAATAAATGGGTTAAATCTGCACCTGTGCTGAATTAGCGGGTAAGCTACTGATATTAATTGTGCATTACCCGATTTAGAAGCCACTAAATCCATGGCTTCTACTTCTTTGTAAATTCCAAATGCAGAAGCAAATAGCACAATAGCAATGAGAATTTTTTTCATTATAAAATAGTTTTAATTCGTTCCTACTCTATTAAATAAGGTTTTCGGAAATTTTCCCTTACACCTTTAATAAACGTTTTATAGGCCTATGTAATGG
>JAGQWA010000615.1 GCA_020437725.1 Bacteroidota bacterium
CTTTTTGATTTATTACACGGAATGCCTGAAAATATAAATTGGGATGATGAAAGCACTGACCTTGATTTTTTAGGTTCGTTCCACCCAGATAAAAACCATTTTGAAATTAATCGAGAAAAACTAGAAAGCCGATTAAACCCAAATGCTGCTTGGTGGATTTTCACCAAAAAAGGTGAGCCAAAATCAGCTAACCGATTTAGCGCTAACGAAGCAAGAGGGATATTGAGAAGTTTGGGTTATGTAGATTCAAAAGTTTCAGCTATTAACGATGAATGGACGGCCACCAAATTCAAACTAAGAAAACCCTAACAGAAGCACATTTTTATAGCATAAACCTACTTTGTACTTTGCCAACAAATTAATTTGGCAAATGAAAATTGGCATACTAAGAGAGTATAAATCTCCTGAAGATATTCGCGTTCCACTAACCCCACGGCATTGTAAAAAACTTCTAGAAAAGTTCAATGATTTAGAAATTGTGGTAGAACCCTACGCCAAAAGATGTTTTAAGGACGAAGAATATGAGCAAGCAGGTATTCAACTGCAAAATGATTTGAGCGATTGCGACGTGCTACTAGGAGTAAAAGAAGTGCCAAAAGAAAGATTGCTTAACAATAAAATCTACTTCTTCTTTTCTCATACCATTAAAAAGCAGGATTACAATCTTGAGCTTATGCGCACATTATTGCGCAAAAAAATAACCATGATTGACCATGAAACTTTGGTTGAAGACAACAATCAACGCATAATTGGTTTTGGACGTTGGGCGGGAATTGTTGGTGCGCATTACGCTATTTTAATGATTGGCAAAAAGCATGGATTGTTTAACCTAAAACCTGCCAGCCAATGTGTTTCGTTAGAAGAAATGCTATCGCAATACAATGGATTGCATTTGCCAAACGCCAAAATTGCATTAACCGGAAAAGGTAGAGTTGGCCAAGGCGCTGTAGAAGTTTTACAAGCGGCCAGAATTAAAGAAGTTTCTCCCCAAGATTATTTAGAAAAAGAATTTAGCGAAACCGTTTACACGGTTCTCGACATAGAAGATTTGTATAAACAGCCTAATGGCGAACCAGTTAATCGTCAAGAGTTTTTTGCTAATCCTGCTAGTGCTGTAAATGGTTTTACACCTTTTACCAAGGTAACTGACGTTTTGATAAATGGCATGTTTTGGGATTTCAGGGCCGTGAACCTTTTTGAGCGAGACGAAATCTCTTCGCCAAATTTCAACATCAAACTCATTTCTGATATAACCTGCGATGTTGAAGGTTCAGTGCCAATTACCCTAAGGCAAACAGCCATAGAAAACCCCTATATTGGAATTAACAAAACCACAGGGTTTGAAACCAAACCATTTAAGCCAGAAACCATTGATGTTATGGCTGTGGGCAACTTACCAAACGAACTACCTAAAGATGCATCAACCGATTTTGGAAACGTAATTGCCGAAAAAGTGGTACCTGAACTTTTTAATATTGAAAATAGTGAACTATTAAAACGCGCCATGATTTGTAAAAATGGCGAGTTAACAGAAAGATTTAACTACTTGGCCAACTGGGTGGCTTAAAAAGAAAAAGCCCATTCACAACTTAGCGAATAGGCTTTTACGAATACCCATTTTTAATTTACCTGTTTATGCCAAGTGTTTTATGCTAAAGCTTAAAACTGGTTTTGTTCCATGATTTACCATAACTTATGCT
>JAGQWA010000616.1 GCA_020437725.1 Bacteroidota bacterium
AATGTGTGAGTCGAAAATTATTTTGCCCGAACCTGTAAAGGTGAATTCTTTATAGTGTTCAACAGTAAGTCTTCCTTTAATAATAATTACCGCATTATCACCAGCTAAATTTATAGTTCCTGTTGGCCCAAAAACAAAGAAGGCATCTTCGTCGATAATTAGGGTTGAATTGTCATTTACAACTAAATCGCCATTAATGTCAATTCTATTAAAAATAGTGACCTCTGCAGAATGTTCGTCATCACCTATAATTAAGTCCCCATCAGATAAAATTTCAAGGTTGCCATAAACGTCAACTTCAATATGATCATCTTGGGGAACAGCGTTTAAGGCATTAATCCAATCTGACCCTTGGGTAGAGCTATTAATGAATAAAGTGGCATCGTCGGTAACAAAAAGCCTATCTATCATGCAATCAGAAACGGGAAAATTAAAATCTCCTGTTGTAGAATTCAGTTCGTTTACATCAAGATTCAATGGGGTAAAGTCTACATCAATGTCATAAAAACCAATAATGTCTAAAAAGCGACTAAAACCGCCAACTATTGCATCTACATTGGTGTTGGCACCATTTCTTACTTCTTCTGCACCATCTATGCCTATTCTATCGGCACTTAAAAAAGTAGGATCTACAGGTCGGGGATCCTCTTCTTCATCCCACCAAGCTATTAGGTTTTCTCTAAAAATAATTGAAATGGCCACTCGTTCTTCGCAATCGGCAATTGCAAATATGTTTTGGCAAAACTCTCCAATACTGCTTATTTGGCCATTGCCATCAGGGTCTATATTGCTACCCATTTCAACAGCATCTAATATCATTTGTAAGGGAAACTCAAAATTGTCATCATGCAAGTCCCAATTAAGATTGTTGTTTGGATCACCAATGTCTACCACATCTGGTTGGTTAATGCCACCAGCAGGGTTATAATTAAAGCAATTGGTTACTTGCGTTGGCTCGTCAAACAAATCTCTCATGGCCATGGTTAAATAATACTCGCTCAGATATCCATTTTGTCTAGGAAATTCCCTTTCATTTTCTAATTCAAATCCACCATCTAAATTACTTTCTTCATCAAGATAATGATAGTGTAAGTCGAGAATGGCCATCATGCCGCTGGCAAATCCTTCTGTCCATTCAACACGTGGATTCTCGTGTGTCCCCATTCTATGGCCAGTTGTGCTAGAAACAATTTCTGTCCAGCAATGGTCTTGCACATTCCACATAACAAAATGCCCAAACTCGTGCCAAATGGTGTTTTCTTCTTCGTGATCGTTTAGCACAATCATTGGCCGGCTCATGGGTAATTGCACATTGTTCCAGTCAGTAAACAAGTCCAGCTGAAGGCAAATGTCATCAGGCCAGAAAAAATCATCTCCAGTATTATCAGGGGTTTCAAAAACACCAATGTTTAATCCATCTTCCAGGTCGTATGTAGTGGTGTTTTCTACAAATTCATACCCCATAAAACATTGAGAAACAGCTCTGAAGGTTCCAACGTCAAATCTTTCGTTAAATGCATCAGCACCGGTAAGATCTTCGGTTGCTGCAGTTCCATTCCAGGTTAACCACCTAAAGCCTGCATTTTCTCTTTCTACTCGTCTAAATGGAAAATGGGGATAGCCTCGTATATCGTGCTCATTAATTCGGGCTTTAACTTTAATATAAACTCTTATTAGGGGCAACTT
>JAGQWA010000617.1 GCA_020437725.1 Bacteroidota bacterium
CTGAAAAATCTCATCTTCAAGATGTCTCTCAAAGATTTGGACATCTTTTCTTTTTCTTTTGCCTCGTCTAAACTGTTCCCAACATAAGAAGAGATGTTCTAATGAAATCATCTTACTGTATAAGGATGGCTGATGACCCATAAACGTTCAACCTCTGATGTTCCTATTTTTCATCAAACCTATGCTCTCTACAAACTAATTGATGCTTACTATTTACGCATTCCTAAAACAAAACGTTATACCCTATGGAATCGCTGTGAAAAGTCTGTTCTTGTTGTTCTTGAAGGAATTATAGCAGCTGGCCATTATTTTGGAGCTAAACAACTAGAAATCCTGCAGACAATGAGTATTGAGCTTGATATGCTCAAAGTCTTTGTGCGGCTTGCAAAAGAAACCCGCTGCATTGATTCTAAGCAATATTTGGAAATTGAAACAAAAATTCAAGAAATCGGGAAAATGCTAGGCGGCTGGATTAAGTTCGCCTCCCGCTAAATAGGCATCACTATTTAACGGGATAAAAAGCTGAATTTCCGGACCCCACCCAGGCCGTTGTTGTCGTTGCGGTTGTCGTCGTTGTTGTTGTTGACGTTCAGGCCGGAGGACCCAAACGAGCCAACCACCACGCGGCCGGGAGGAAAAGCGCAAAAGTCCTCCCACATCACCAGAGGTAGACACATTTTTATGCTGCTTCCACCTCTTGTATTTCATTCGGGGCCTCATTATTTCAACTAAAAAATTGAAAAACTATCCCACCAGACTTTTGCACGAAGTTCTAGTCTATTTTTGCGCGCTGCTTTGGTCCGTAGACCAAAACATTCTGGCAAGCGATTCCATAAGAAAACGCTAGAGCGAACTGCTTGGGAAAGACGCATACATTCTACGTCCCTTCATTTCCAAACGCTTTTAATTATGTGTAAAAGAATGTTTTATTTCCATAGATAAGTAAGAGGGAAATCAATTAGATATAGCATTTGCGAGGTATTTGTCAAATTGCTTCTGTTTAGCGTTACAGAAACGCTAAAAGGCTTCTAGCAACTTCAAAACCAAAGCGTCTGGATTTTTCTAGACTTTCTTGATTTTTAGGAAGCTCTCAAGTAATGTGTATAATGGTGATTATATACATTAATTGAAAATTGACAAGAGCCAATATGTCTTTGACGATAAAAAGTGATAGTGGTTTAAAGAGTTTAGAGCATTTAGACGTCAGTAGCTATGAAAATGCAAAAAAATCCCAGTCAAGTTGGATCTGGCAACAATTAGAAAAGATTATCATTCAAGAAGCTGTAGAGGTTTGGCTGTCAACGTTAAGTGAAAGGACTAAGAGTAATTACAGGTCAGGTGTTAAGAAGTTGGAAGAGTTGGGGCTTTTTGATCCTTTGATGACATTACAGGCTTTTGCGTTTGTAAATCATGAAGCAATCATTGATCAGATTAAGTTGGTTTCTGGTTGGAGTGAATGCACGAGGCAAGCAAGAGCCGCAGGGTATATTTCCTTTACGGGGTTTTTGTATCGAAGGACCAAGGGGATTATTCCCAGAGCATTAGCAAATCGTGAAGGACATGGAAAAACTTTTTATAAGGTGTACGATAAAGTCAAGACAGCGGCGATGAGCCAGGCTCAATGGTGCGTATTTTTAGAGGAGCTTGAGAAGATCAGTCCCAGAGAGTG
>JAGQWA010000618.1 GCA_020437725.1 Bacteroidota bacterium
TTTTGATGGAAGACGTTGAAGTGATTTGTGCCACAATTGCCTTTGGAATGGGCATTGACAAACCCGACGTAAGGTTTGTAATTCACTATGATGTACCTAAAAGTATAGAAAGTTATTACCAAGAAACCGGAAGGGCAGGGCGTGATGGCATTCAATCTGATTGCGTTCTTTTTTATGACTATAAAGACCTAACCAAACTTGAACACTTCTTAAAAGACAAACCCGTTTCAGAACGTGAAGTGGGCATGCAATTGCTAGAAGAAATGGCGGCTTTCTGCGAAAATTCAAGTTGCAGAAGAAAAGCCATTATGCACTATTTTGGCGAAGAGTATGATGAAACCCAATGCTTAATTGAAGGAAAAATTAAGCGCTGCGATAACTGCATGCATCCTAAAGAACGATTTGATGCTACCGAGCAGATAAAGAAGATTTGCGAGTTAATAGACGCCATGCAAGACAAGTTTTTAATGAAACATGTAGTGAATGTAATTAGAGGCGAAAAGAAACAACGCGTTGTTTCTTATGAGCATGACAGACTAGACCTGTTTGGTTTTGGCAAAGATCATGACTTTAACTACTGGAAGAGCATAATTCGTGGCGCCATGTTAGAAGGCATTATTGCCAAAGACATTGAGTCGTACGGAACTTTGAAAATCTCTGAAAAAGGCCGCTCTTTTATGGAGAAACCTTGGAAGGTAAATGTGGCAATTGATCACGATTTTGATGACGATTCGGAAGATATAACTGTTGGCCAACAGCAAAAAATGGATGGTTACGATAAAGTTCTATTTTCACTTTTAAAGGAAAAAAGGAAATCGCTGGCTAAGGCACAAAACCTTCCACCATATATCATCTTCCAAGATCCAAGCTTAGAAGAAATGGCCATTCGCTACCCAATTACCGAAGAAGAATTAGGAAATATTGTTGGCGTAAGTGCCAGCAAAGCAAAACGTTATGGCACACCATTCTTAAAACTTATTAGCAAATATGTTGAAGAAAACAACATAGAAAGAATGGAAGACTTGGTGGTGAAGTCGGTGGTGAGTAAATCGGCCAATAAAGTTTTCATTATTACCAGCTTAGATAGAAAAATGGACTTTGAAGACATTGCAGCTGCAAAAAGCATGAAGTTGGATGAGTTGCTCGACGAAATTGAAATGATTGTAATGAGCGGCACCAAGCTCAACATAGATTATTATATTAATGATATACTTGACGAAGACGATCAAGAAGAAGTGTTTGATTATTTTAGGGAAGCTGAAGACCCATCAATTGATGCTGCGGTTGAAGAATTTGGAGAAGACACTTATTCATGGGAAGAGTTGAGACTTTGCAAAATCAAGTTCATTTCTGACATGGCTAATTAATAGCCACCCATAATTATGATAAAATTTAGAACCGAATTGAATGTTGAACCATACAAGTTCAGCATTCAGTTTAATTCTAATCTGCTTTTTCTAGGTTCATGTTTTGCCAATTCAATTGGAAATAAGTTCGCAGAACACAAATTTCAGGCTACGGTAAATCCGCATGGGGTTGTTTTCAATCCAGTTTCAATAGCCAAGCAAATTGAATTGGCATTATTCAGCCAACAACTACCAGATTGGTCATTTGTAGAAACTGAAGGGCTGCTAAAGAATCTATTTTATCACGGCCAAC
>JAGQWA010000061.1 GCA_020437725.1 Bacteroidota bacterium
TTGAAGCTGCAAAAAACCCAACCTTGAATCCTGATAAGGCAGCTGGAATACTAACCAAAATGTCTATTCCAAATGAAAATATGAGCGAGTTCGAATTGCAATGTATCGAAGCCTTTGCAAAGTCGCATCCGTCAAATTACAGCATGCAGTTAAAAGCTGGCGAGTCGTTTTTTTTTAATAATAGTTGGAAAAAATCGGTGCAGTATTTCAATGCGGCTTCTGAATTGGGAACAATAAATCTCGATTTGCTAACCAACTTAATGATCGCTCAATACAACGCTCAAATGTTCCAAGAACTTGATGCAACAGCAGAGTCAACCATCACGCGGTTTCCAAATGTTACCCATGGTTTTCTATATGGTGGGCTTGCCAAAATTGAATTAGCAGCGTTCGATGAAGCTTACCAATTGCTTACAATGGGAAAAGATTTGGCGATAAATAATGCCAATTTGGAGTTGCGTTTTGAGCTTTCAATGGCAGAATGCCAGCACCATTTAGGCAATTACACTGCTTTTGACGAACAAATGGATGCTGTGTTGGCTAAGCACCCAAATGATGCAACTTCCATAAACAACTATGCTTACTTTTTGGCCTTAGGAAATAGAAGGTTGGAAAAAAAAAAAAAAATGATAAAGCAGGCTTTAGAACTTGAAGCTGATAACAAAAATTTTATGGATACATATGGTTGGGTATTTTTTCAAAAAGGCGATTATAAAAAAGCCATTGAATGGTTAACAAAAGCAGTTGAAAACAATAGAGATTGGTTGGTTTTTGAGCATTTGGGCGATGCTTATGCAAAAAATGGCCAATTAGATTCTGCAGTTAAAAACTGGAAATTGTCTCAAGAAAATGGCGGTAAGTCAGAGCTTCTACTAAAGAAGATTAAAAACGAAAAATACTATGCCGAATAAACTACAAGGTTCAATTTTAATGCTGCTTGTTTTTACCCTAAGCAGCTGTGGTTTATTTAGAAATTCAAGCAGTCTTCCAGATACCTTTAAAAATATAAGGCAATTAAAGCGCGGTCTAAACGAATTACAGCTAAACTACAATTGGTTTTCTGCCAAAGTAAAAATGAAATTGAACACAGGCGGAAACAACTTGAAGACCAGCGGCGAGTTAAAAATGAAAAAAGACAGTTTGGTGTGGGGCAAGGCTACAAAGTTTATTGAGTTAGCTAGGTTTCAAATGCAGCAAGACGAGTTTTCAGTGATCAATCGCCTAGAATCTAAATACGCTAAACTGAATCCGAAAGACTTTTTGGGCGATGTTCCTTTAGATTTTAGCGCCGTTACCACGGTTCAAAAATTATTGCTCGGTGAGTTTCCATTTGTACTTAATGATAACGACCAAGTTGAATTTATAAACCAAGTAATAAGCATTACCAGAACTCATAAAACCGGAAAATTAACTGCGCTTTTAGATGCTTCAACACTAAAAATGAAAGAAGTAGTGGTTTATGATGGACAAGAACAAAAACTGGCTTTAGGCTATAATCAATATCAAGAAGTAGAGTCGAGCTTGGTGCCGGCTATTTTAAATGTGCATTTGTTTGCTGGTGGTTCTCAAGAAGTTGGGTTAGAATTGTTAAACATTCGCCTTTCAAACCAAGAAAAAGTTGAATTCAGTATTCCAGATGATTACGAGCAAATGCAATTTTAGAGCAAGGGGCCTACTCGCATTTTTGTTGCTATTCTTGGTATTGGTAACCAATGCGCAAGACCGAGAACAGCTTGAAGCAAAACGCAAAAAGAAACTTGATGAGATTGCTTTTACTCAGCGGTTATTAAATCAAACTGGCCAAGAGCAGAAAGAGAATATTGGCTATTTAATTATACTTCGATCTCAAATAAAGAACCGTCAAAACCTAATAAACTCAATAGACCAAGAAATTGAGCTTATTGCCAATAATATAGCCGATACACGCTCTTTAATTTATGCGCTCGAACAAGATTTAAATGCGCTTAAGCAAGAGTATGCCAACATTATTTACTTAACCTATCGCAATAAAAGTACCTACCATTTTTTGGCTTTTGTTTTTGCATCTAACTCTATTACAGATGCTTGGCGAAGACTAAAGCTGGTTAGGTATTATGCTGAATTTAGAAAGCAACAGGTAGAAATTATAAAAGCTACACAAGGCAGCATGCAAGGCAAGCTGCAACGGTTAACAAACCAAGTAAGCGAAAAAGAGCTGCTTATTAAAAACTTAGAAGCTGAAAAGCGAAAATTGCTGGGCGATACTGGTGAGAGAAATAGGCTAGTGCAACAACTAAAAGACAAAGAAGAAACCTATAAAAAACAGATCGAAAAAGACAAGAAAATAGCCCAGGATCTTGACAATGCCATTGATGAAATTATAAGAAAAGAAGCGTTGAAGAAAGCTTCAACATCTGAAAATACCCAGCTTTTAAGCGGGTTATTTGCTGACAATAAAAAGAAATTTGATTGGCCAGTGCAAGGAGTGGTTTCGTCAAACTTTGGCAACCAAGCGCATCCTACCATTCCTAATGTGTTTATCAACAACAACGGAATTGATATTTCTACAACAAAAGATGCACTTGCAAAATGCGTTTTTAAAGGCAAAGTGGTGCATGTAATTTTTATTCCAGGTGCCAATAATGCCATTATAGTGCAGCATGGCGAATATTATACGGTTTATAAAAACTTGGTAAAAGTAAAAGTAGCTCCTGGCGACGAGGTTGCACAAGGCACTGTGCTTGGCACTGTTTTTTACGATGATGAAAAAGGCACGGCCGAGTTGCATTTTGAAGTAAGAAAGCAAACCGAAAAGTTAAACCCTGTTTTATGGCTTAAGAACCATTAGATTGTTTTACACGAAATCTATATTTGCCCACTTAAAAAATAAATCTAAATTAAAATGAGATACTTATCTGTTTTCGCCGTGTTGAGCCTTTTGTTTTTGGCTAGTTGCGATGGTAATAAAAGCCAAAAATCTGATGTAACCGAAGTGGGTATTTCGCCCGAACTAGTTAGAGAACTTGGCCATAAACGCCACGAAATTATTGGCACTATAAATAATGACAACCACCAACTTGCAGAGCTAATAAATTTGCTTGGCGACCAAGTAACCGAACAGCCCGACAAAAAAGAAGAAATAGCTAGAGCCATGAGCATGCTTGCAAACCACATAATGGGTAGGCACGAAACCATGCAACGAATAGACATGTTTTATGAAGAATTGTTAAATGGAATTTCTGAAAACAGAAAACCAGATGAGCTTATGTCTATTGTAGACAACCTGCAAAACGATATTAAAAATAGCCCAACTAAAGAAACCAAAATTCAGTTTTACGAAAGCCTAAAAGCCCTTGGTATTGACCATCCACTATTTCACCACATGGAAGATGAAAACCATAACGAAGGAGATGCACCAGAACTAACTCCGCAAGGCGCCCAAAATAATGGCGAACCCGTTAATGGTGCGGTAAAAGTTGATCCACCTAAAGAATAGATTTTTATTTTGTTGAATAACCTTGTACTGTCAATTACTTGGGATGTAAACCCAAGAATTTTTGAAACAGAATACATTTCGCCAGCTTGGTATGGGTTGCTGTTTGCCTTGGCGCTTATGGCAAGTTACCGAGTGGTTTCCAAGTTTTTTAAGCTTGAAGGCCAAAGCGAAGAACAGCTTGATAAACTAGCCTGGTACACAATTCTTGGAACAGTAATAGGCGCTAGATTGGGTCATGTTTTTTTCTATGGCCCCTTAAGAAATGTTGAGTTTAACGGCCAAGTAATTAGAACAGGTTATTTAGACAATCCTATTGATATTTTGAAAATTTGGGAAGGCGGATTGGCGAGCCATGGTGCAGCCATTGCCATTCTCATTTCTCTATACCTATACTACCGCTTTTCTGGTATTAACAAGCCTTATTTATGGATTGTAGATAGAATAGCGGTAGTATCTGCCTTAGGTGGAACCTTTGTAAGAATTGGAAACCTGATAAATAGCGAAATAGTTGGAAAACCAACTGAATTGCCATGGGGATTTCATTTCGTTAGAAATTATGATTATGGTGATGTACCAAGGCATCCAACTCAATTGTATGAAGCACTGTGCTACATTGTAATCTTCTTTGTTCTTTACAGAATCTATAAAAACTTCAAGGGCCAAACACCAAATGGACTATTGCTTGGATTGTTTTTAACCTTAACGTTTACAGCAAGATTCTGCATTGAATTCTTGAAAGAAGTGCAGGTAGATAGCGAATACGATTTACTTGCCGAAATGGGTTTAAACATGGGGCAAATACTAAGTATTCCGCTTGTGCTTATAGGGTTAGGTTTAAGCTTTTGGGCTTATTCTAAACGTAAACTGGTTCAAATTCAAAATGATGAGCCACAAATTGAGCCGCCCGCTGCTGATCAGGATGCATAAACCTATCGCTGTCTAAAGCGGTTACTTTTTCTCTAAATGCACCTAGCAATTTTTTACTGGCCGAGCTGGCTTTGGTTTTGTCTCTAAATTCCAAGGCCTGGGCTGATGTTAAAAGTTCAATTCCCAACACCGAGTAGCAATTCTTAACCACTTTCCAGCATTTTGTAGCAGCATTAGCTCCCATGCTCACATGGTCTTCTTGTCCGTTGCTTGAAACTATAGAGTCAACCGATGCTGGTGTGCACAATTGTTTGTTTTGGCTAACTATAGAAGCAGCCGCATATTGCGGAATCATAAAGCCAGATTGAGTGCCTGGTTTTTTGGTTAAATAAGCGGGTAGATTTCTATGTCCACCAACCATTAAGTAAGTTCTTCTTTCAGAAATATTGGCAATTTCAGCTAAGGCAATAGCAATATAGTCGAGCGCCAGAGCCAAATGTTGGCCATGAAAATTTCCGCCAGAAACCACTAAATCGTCTTCTGGAAAAATATTGGGGTTATCGGTTACTGAATTTAATTCGGTTTCAATTACCTGAGTTGCGTGCTTTAATGCTCCGTAGCTGGCTCCCATAACTTGCGGGGTGCACCTAAAAGAATAATGGTCTTGAACAGCAGGTGCTATTTTGCTCAATTCGCTATCGCCGTAAAGTTCAAGCATTAATGCTGCAGATTTAACTTGTCCTTCATGTGGTCTAATAGCATGCAATTGCGGTAAAAAGGCATCGGTTCGGGCAAGAAAAGCATCACAAGAAAGCGTGGCAATATGGTGTGCAGCTCGCCAAATTTTCCAACCTTCAATAAGTGCATTTGTGGCATAGCTTAGCATAAATTGAGTGCCATTTAGCAAGGCCAAACCTTCTTTGGCTTTTAAGGTAATGGCATTAAGTCCTAAGGCATTTAGCGCTGCTTCTCCATTGGTTAATTGGCCTTTAAAGTAGGCCTTTCCTTCGCCCAATAAAGGCAAGCTTAAATGTGCTAATGGCGCCAAATCGCCCGATGCGCCTAACGAACCTTGTTCAAATATTTGCGGAATTACATTGTTGTTGTAGAATGCGCAGATTTGGTCAATTAACTCTGGCCTAACCCCACTGTTGCCATATTGTAGCGATTTGGCTTTTAGCAGGAGCATGGTTTTAACTAATTTCTCTTCTACTTCATCACCCATTCCGCAGGCGTGAGATCGAACCAAATTAATTTGCAAATCGTCAAGCTCTTCTTTGGCTATTTCTACATTGCAAAGTGACCCAAACCCCGTGTTTATGCCATAAATGGGTGGACCTGGTTCATTAATTTTCTTTTCTATGTATTGGCGGTAGTTGACTACTCTATTTCTTGAATTCTGATCAAGCGCAATTGATGCATTGGCATTTAAAATTTCGTTTACTTTTTGCAAACTCCAATGCGAGCTGTCAATTTTAATTTCTCCCATTATTGCCCATTTTTTATGTGTGAAATGGCCTCTTCAACCGAAAGTAAATGTTGTGTTCCTGTGGCCAAATCTTTTAATGCAAGCAGGTTTTTCGCAGCTTCGTCATCGCCAATAACCACCACATATTGGGCCTGCTTTTTATCAGCTAGTTTAAATTGTTTTCCAAGTTTTGAAGGGGTTGGAAACATATCGCATTTTATGCCAGCATTGCGCATTTGGTTCATGGCTTTAAAAGAAACCAAAGCATTTTTAGCATCCATGTTGGTAAAGTACACTTTTAAGCCACCAGTTTGGTTTTTTGGAAACAGGTTTAGCTGCTCCATAACATCATAAATTCTTTCAGCGCCAAAACTTAAGCCAACACCAGGAACATCATTTAAACCAAACATGCTGGTTAAATCGTCATATCTACCGCCACTGGCCACCGAGCCCATTTCAACTCCGTTTAGGGTTACTTCGTAAATGGTACCGGTGTAGTAATTAAGGCCACGGGCTAATGCAAAATTTACTTTTACATCAGAGTGCACAATGTTGATCGCTGAAACATATTCAAGCACTTCTTCTAGCTCAGTAAGACCAACATTACCTGTTTCAGTATTGGTGAATTTGGAACGCATTTCTGCAATAAGTTCTTCATTACTGCCATTCAAATTCAAATAGGGCATAAGCGCATGTACTTCAGTTTCGGAAAAACCACGATTGGCAAGCTCTTTTGCCACTCCATCTACTCCAATTTTATCGAGCTTATCAAAAGCCACGGTCATGTCAATAAACCGGCCTTCAAGTCCGTGATTTTCGGCAATGCCAAAAAGCACTTTTCTATTGTTTAAGTGAGTGGTTACTCTGGGCATGTTCAACCTAGAAAACACTTGGTCAATCATCAACACGAATTCACTATCAGAAAGGGCAGATTTTGCGCCAGCAACGTCGGCATCGCATTGGTAAAATTCACGGTAACGCCCTTTTGCTGGTCTGTCGGCCCGCCAAACTGGTTGAATTTGATAGCGTTTATAGGGAAGTCCAATGGTTTGGTGGTTTTTGGCAACAAACCGTGCAAAGGGAATGGTTAAATCATACCTAAGTCCTTTGTCAACTATCTTAGCTCTTAGCTTATTCAGGGCTTCAGTAGTTAGTTCGTCTTCGGCCACTTTGGTTAAAAAATTGCCAGATCGCAAGATTCTAAACAGCAATTGATCGCCTTCTTCTCCATATTTTCCCGTAAGGGTTTCAATGTTTTCCATGGCTGGAGTTTCGAGAGGTTCAAAACCAAATTCTTCATAAACGCCAATAATGGTGCTAAAAATAAACTGTCTTTTTCTTACTTCTTCGGCCGCAAAATCTCGTGTTCCTTTAGCTGGTTGTGCAGTGCTCATTTTTTGTTTTTGCAAGATAAACTGCCCGCGAAAGTAGCAGAATCAACTTGAGCAACTGTACTTGTAATTAAGCATATTTTGATTTTAAATGGGGTAGTTGCCAAAGTAACTTGGCGTTTTAAATACTGTTAAATAAGGGCATTGGCATTATTTATTTACCTTAGCTAAAAATCCCCATTATATGAGGCTAAAACTCCTACTCTCAGCATTTTTAGTATCGGTTTTGTTATTACCAACAAGCACCACTGCACAAAGCAGTTATTGTACCCCAAAATACTCTGGTAATGGCTATCAAAACACCGGTAACCCTACTTCATTTTTTACTCATGTTTTAAGAGTTGCAATTGGTAATATGGACAAATCTATTGCCCCACCAGCTTCAGCTTTTACTAGCCAAGTTTATTATGATTTTACTTCGAGCGATTCTATTCGTTTAACTCGAACTGGTACATATCCTTTAACCATTGAACTTGGAAATGGCGCCAACCGCCAAACTGTAGCCGTTTGGATAGACTATAACCAGAATAACGTTTTTGAGTCAACTGAAATAGTATTTAGAAGAACAGACATTGAAAACCAAGGCGACCACAAGTATTTGGCAAGTTTAACAGTTCCAAAAAATGCAGTTTTGGGCCATACTAGAATGAGAATCGGAACCATTTATGGTAACGCTACTCCAAACCCCTGTACTAATAGCCGAACCGATAATTTTCCCGCATTTATAGCTGATTGGTCTCAGAATTTTCAAGATTATACTATAGAAATTGTAAAACCTACGGTTCAAAAATTCGAATCAATTACTTTGAGTCACACCAATTTTGATGAAGTTGTTCCTGGTTCTTCAACCAACGAAATTTTAAGAATAGAAGTAACCACTAACGAAGATGGTCTAATCTCTCCTTTAACGGTTGATTCTCTTTACTTTAATTTATTAGGAAATACCAATTTGAAAGACGTAACCAAAGCCAAGCTTTATTACACAGGTAAAAATCCTACTTTTAATACCAGCACACCGCTCGATTCAGTTTCAAACCCTGCTTTAAACTTTACCCTAACAAACAATAGAACCCTTAGGCAAGGCACCAACTATTTTTGGTTAACCCTAAGTATTAGTCAAGATGCTTTAATTGGCAATGCCATAGATGCTCGCTGCAATGGTGTTCATGTATTAACCAAGCGAATTCCAACCATTGTAAGTCCTGGCGGGGTGCGTAGGGTTGGTTATTGCGTATCGAAAGGCAATCGTAGCATGTTTGTTTATCCGCGCTGGGTGCGGTTTAATACCATTAGTCAGTTTAGTGGGTTTAGCACTACAGGCTACAGCAATTACACGTTTAGATCTACCGAAGTTCAACGCGGCGATACCGTAACACTTAGCATAGATGTTGGCAATAGCGTTAACAACAGCTTTACACGTGCTTGGATAGATTTTAATGCAGATGGCGATTTAAGTGACCCAGGTGAAATGGTATTGTTCGACAGTATTACCACTGCCAATACAACACCAACTTATGGCCCAGTAGTGGCGCAAGTTTACATTCCAACAAACGCCAAAATAGGCTCAACCAGAATGCGCATTACCAGTGCATCTAAATCTGACCAAGCACCATGGAAATCTCCTCCAGAACCATGCGATGCACAAGTTGAAATTGGCGAGGTTGAAGATTATACTGTAGTTATTGCCGAACAAGGCGAACCAGTTGCCGACTTTAAGTTCAACACCGTGTGTCAAGGAGATACTACTAGGTTTTTTGACGGATCATATACCTTTAGCATTTATTCAATTTCGTCGTGGGATTGGGATTTTGGCGATGGAAAAACTTCAACAGATCAAAATCCTACGCATGTTTATGCCCAAGCAGGTACTTATAAAGTAAGGCTTGTGGCTAATACCAATAAACCGGGAACAGCCGACACCGTTTACAAAATTGTAACGGTAGAGAAGCCTAATATCGATTTTGAAATGAGTACCAATCTCAGTAAAGAGTTTATCACATTTACAGATGCTACTTCGGGTGCAACAGTGGTGAGCTGGAACTGGAATTTTGGCGATCCGAATTCGCTGAGTAATACAGCGTTTGGCCAAACTGTTTTTCATGAATATGATACTGCCAAAACCTATACAGTAACCTTGGTGGTGAGAACATTGGGTGGTTGTGTAGATAGCATAAAACGCAACATTACCATTGTTGATGAGTTGAAACCAGTTGCTGTTATTAGCGCAAACGACTTTAATCCATATCAAACAGCACCGCTACAATTGCAAGACTTATCGGTTAATAGACCTAGCAGCTGGAGATGGAGCATTACGCCAAGCTCTCACAATTTTGTGAACGGAACTTCTAGCAGTTCACAAAATCCAATTGTTACCCTAAATGCTTTAACTACTTATACGGTTAAGCTAGTAGCAAGTAATAGTGCGGGCAGCGATTCTACTACCAGAGACTTTACCACTAAAGCATACAAAGCACCTACTGCTGATTTTAGTGCTAATCAAACCACTGTAAAGGCCGGTCAAATTGTTTCGTTTTTAGATAAATCAACCAATGACCCCACTAAGTGGAAATGGAATTTTGGAGATGGGGATAGTAGCTTGAATTCGAACCCAATTCACGAGTATGCCAAGACTGGAACCTATACCGTAAGACTCGATGTAGAAAACCCTGCCGGAAAAGACTTTGAAGTTAAAACTGGTTATATAGATGTAAGCGATCAATATGTAATGTGCGAAAGCGATGTAACTAGCTCGCCATTACTAAAAGGCACTATTTATGATGCCGGCGGACCAAATGGTAATTATGGAAATAATACCGATTGTGGCTTTTTAATAAAGCCGCCGTGTGCAGGTTCTATTACGCTGGCGTTTACAAGCTTTGGCTTTATTAGCAATGATTATTTATTGGTTTATGATGGCGAAGATGCATCTGGAAAGCCATTGCACCCACAAGGTGGATTTACGGGATACTCAAGACCTTCGCCTTTGAAAGCCACAAGTGGAGCCATTTATATTGAACAACATAGCGATGGTTTTTCTGATACCACAGGTTTTAGCGCAACATGGTCGTCAACTAACAATATAAGGCCGGTGGCCACTATGTCGGGAGCCACCAATGGTTATGCCGGTGGACAAGCCATTTTTAACAATACTACTAAAATTGGAAGCTCTGGTAGTTCTAATAAATGGTATGTAAATGGCCAATTGGTTTCAAGCAACTCCAATCAATACATTCATAAATTCGATTCGGCTGGTTACGATACTCTGGTTTTAGAAGTTTCTAACTGTGCAGGAGTTGACACTGTTCGAAGAGTTTTAAAAGTGAATAATTCAACCCAAAAGCCAAAAGCCAACTTTACAAAGTCTGATACCAACCGTGTTTTTGTAAACCAAACAGTAAAGCTTTTAGACTTATCTGACTTTGGGCCAAGTGCATGGCGATGGAACATTCCTTCAGATTTTCTAGACTATATTTATGTAAATGGAACATCTGAAACCGATCAAAACGTAGAGTTACTCTTTATTGAGCCGGGCTTTTATACTGTAAAACTTACGGTTTCAAATGCCTTTGGAGCCGATTCGTTAACAATAGTGCATTATTTATTGGTAGAGCCAGACATTGCCATGTGCAGTTTCCCTAATGAGTCTTCGGCCCCAGGCGGAAGAATTGCCGATGACGGCGGTATTGGTTACCCATATATTCAACGCAATTGCGATTTTCTTATTAATCCATGTGCCGACAAGGTGATTCTGTCATTTGTAAAAGACAGTTTTGATTATGCTCCAGGCGATTTCTTGAGAATTTATGACGGTACAGATGCTACGGGAGTAGCCCTTCACTCGGGCAATGGGTTCACTTTTAATAATTTACCTGCCGGAAAATACATAGCAGAATCTGGAGCAATGTATATTGAACATTCGTCGCAAGGCAATGCTTCAAGAAGACGTGGATTCTTGGCAAACTGGACATCTGTGGCCTATAAAAATCCTATAGTTGACTTTTCAATTCCAGATACTGCTTATACAGGTGGAAACTTTGTTTTCATTAAAAACACTACCAACGAGCAAGGGAATGATGATGTAGCCTATAGATGGGATTTTGATAATGACGGTGTTTACGATGATTCAACTACCAAGGAGCCTATTTACTCCTTTTCAAAATCTGGACTGGTTCAGGTAAAACTTCTTGTTGAAGCCTGTGATTTTAAAGACTCAGTAATTAAAACCATTAGAATTTTGAACCCTAAGGCAAAGCCAAATGCCAAGTTTGTGGTTAACAACACCAACCCTTCAACAACAGATAAGGTAGTTTTCCAAGATCGTTCAACCAATGGTCCTAACAAATACCGCTGGGAGATAACCCCACCTAACTTCAACATTACCAATGGCAGCGATACGTTTCCTTTTATGGAAGGATTCTTTAATTCCGCTGATTCGTATGATGTGAAATTGGTAGTGAAAAACAAATTTGGGGCTGATTCAATCTTGCTTCAAAAACACATTGTCGTGGTAGAATATTGCGATCCAATTGTTTCTAATGCGCCCGTTAATGAACTTAGCATCACTTACGTAAACATGGTTGATATTAGCAATAGGTCTCAGCCTGGGCTTGCCAACTATGAAGACTATACAAGCACCCATCAAACCAATTTAACGGCAGGTGGTACACATCCAATTATTATCCAACGCGGTGGCGCTACC
>JAGQWA010000619.1 GCA_020437725.1 Bacteroidota bacterium
TCATAATCGGCCACGGTGAGTTGCCATTGGTTTTCTGGCAATTGTTTGGCCAAATAATGAATGAGATAATGAGCCGTTCTCCCCGCTCCTAACAGCAGAATGTGCATACCATCTTAGTTTATTCAATGATAGGAGAAGGAACTTTATGATGATGGCTCTTGGGTTGGTTTCTTATCCACTCTTTATGAACAGAATCGAGTTTCTAGTTTAGAGTTTCTAGTCGGGGAATTGAATATATAGAAAATTCAACTAATCGCGCTGCTCTAGTCTCAGGTTCAAAGTCCAAAAAATGCCCCCATCTAACTTCCCCCAAAAGGGGAAGGATTTGATTGCAAATCGAATTCTAGACTTGGAATACTGCGTCATTCCACCATCCAACACTAATGACTATTCCCTAGTTACTAGTCACTTCCAAAAACCCCTAATGGCTATTGGCTAATCGCTAATCCCTACCGCACCACCACCTTCCTAGTCAAAATCGCATTTTCATTCCTAAGCATTACCCAATAAATGCCTTCGATTTTGGCATCAATAGTAAGCTGGTTTTGGTCTTGGAAAAATGAAACTTGCTTGCCTTGAGCGTTAAAAACAGATATGATTTCCAAATCAGAGTTGGTTTCAAAATTGAAAGTGCCGTTTGATGGGTTGGGGAATAGGCGCGTTTGATTAAAAGTGCCGTATGATTCAATTGTACTCGTTATCAAAACACCAAAAAGGCTATCAAGTACCATTGAATCGCAGAAACCATTGGTTATTTGATGCTTATTGAAGATCTGATCGTTATAGTAAATCAATGAATCACCACAAACACTGATTAAATCCATTTGAGAAACGGCTTTTGTATTTAGGATAGAATATGGCAATAAGCCCGTTTGTATAAACCCGAAATCAGAATCAAAGTGAAGGTTTTCCTGAGAAGGTGATAATGAACCATTCAGGTTATTAAGCTCATAGGTTAATGAACTGGAATTGCTTTTATGACTTTTATTGGCAACCAAAAAGCTCACTTCACCTTCAAGGTTGCTCCAGATTTTCAAAGTATCTCCAGTCTTGAGTTTGAAATTAAAGATCAATTCATTTTCGAAAAAAATTGAGTCGTCACCATCGTGAACAAACCCTGTAAAGTACAAGGTAGAATCTTGAATTTTTATTTGGTAAGATACACTTCTCGGAATTTCATTGTCAAAATCAACCGATTTCAAAATTGTTCTTTGAACAGTATAACAGGCACCGCCTGAGATAATCGAATCAAGTATCAAGTTGTCACTATAGAAAGCCATAGGCATAAAATCTGGCGATAATGAAACTCCAACTTCTCTGATAAAATATGATGTTTCGGTTGGTAAAAGGTTCTGAGAAAATCCGTTTTGAGCGACCAATAGAATATTACCTAGCAACAATAAACGAATGGTTTTCATAGTGGTTGTTTTTTGAATTGAATAAATTGATTTGATAAATGCCATTTGGCAAGTTTTGGATTGAGATTTGGCTTAGCTCCGAACTAAAAACGCCATTTTGAATTATTGCTCCACTTGCACTCACAATTTTGTAATTCCATGCATCAATCACATTGGGCAAAGTGACCTTTAGAGTTGATGTTGAGGGGTTTGGGTAGATTTCAGATTTACTGGCTCTTTTTGGTTCTATA